>CAYUVJ010000090.1:0-7066 GCA_964447955.1 uncultured Gemmatimonadota bacterium | reverse complement strand
GGCTGGCCGGCCACCTCGGCGGTGAACTCCCGCAGGGGGGTGAGGTCCTCCAGAACCCAGATACTGCGGCCGTGCGTGCCCACCACCAGGTCATCGTCCCGCGGATGGATCACCAGGTCGTCCACCGGGGCGGTCGGCAGTCCGGTCCCCAGCTCCAGCCAGCGGCGGCCGCGGTCGAGGGAGAAGTAGAGGGCGTGCTCGGTCCCGGCGAAGAGCAGGTCGGGATTGCCGGGGTGCTCCCTGACCACATTGACCGAACCCTCCTCGGCCAGACCTTCGCTTATCCGGCGCCAGGTGGCCCCCAGGTCGTCGGTGGTGAAGACGTAGGGACGCCGGTCGGCGTCGCGGTGACCGTCGAAGCTGACATAGGCTCGCCGGGGTTCGTGGGCCGAGGCACTCACCCGGCTGACGTAGGTCATCTCCGGGACCCCGGAGATGTTCCTCCCCACCTCGGTCCAACTGCGGCCGTCGTCCCGGCTTACCTGGACCAGGCCGTCGTCGGTCCCCACCCAGAGCAGACCGGGTTCGATGGGGGATTCGTCGATGGTGGTGATCTCCCCGTAGGAGGAGGCCCCGTCGTGCCGGGAGAGGATCCCCGGCCCCAGCGGCGCCCCCATCAGGGGAAGCGTGTCCCTGTCGATCGCCCGGGTCAGGTCGACGGTCCGCCGCCAGGTGTCCCCCCGGTCCTCGGAGACGAAGAGCCGGTTGGCGCCCGTGTAGATCTTGTGATGGTCGTGCGGGGAGAGCAGGACCGGGGCCGCCCAGTCCCAGCGGTAGCGTTCTCCCCCTTCGGGGGGCTCGGGCCGGATCCCGAGGCTCGAGCCGGTCAGGTTGTCGAAGCGGCTCAGGCTCCCGTTGTTCGAGTTGAGGTAGACGGTCCGGCCGTCCACCGGGTCGGGCTGGGTGAAGATGCCGTCGCTGAAGCCGATCTGGCTCCAGTCGTCGTTGACGATCCCGATGAAGCGCCGGGTCCGGCTGGGGCCCATCCAGGAGTGGTTGTCCTGCAGGCCGCCGTAGACGTTGTACGGCTCCCGCAGGTCCACCCCGACGGCGTAGAACTGGCCGATGGCCAGGTTGTTGAAGCGGGTGAAGGTGGTCCCCCGGTCCCAGGAGACGTAGATCCCTGCATCCCCACCCAGGATGAGGTGCTCGGGGTCGGCCGGGTCGATCCAGAGGGCGTGGTGGTCGGCGTGCACCCCCACGTCGTAGGTCTGCTGGGTGGGCAGGGTGGAGAAGGTGCGGCCGCCATCGACCGAGGTGTACGAGGAGGTCCCCAGCACGTAGACCCGGTCGGCGTCGGTCGGGTCGATGTAGATGTGACTGTAGTACATCGGGCGGGGGTTGGTCCGGCTGACCCGCTCCCAGCTCTCTCCGCCGTCCTCGGTCCGGTAGACCCCGGCGGCCGAGGTGTGCTCCACGGTGGCCACCAGCACGTTCGGGGCCGTGGCGGCGATGGCCAGACCGATCCGCCCCAGGTCCCCTTCCGGGAGTCCGGTGACCAGCCGGGTCCAGTTGTCCCCCCCGTCGGTGGTCTTCCAGATCCCGCCCCCCGGCCCGCCGCCGGCGAAGCCCCAGGTGCGGCGCTCCCGCTGGTAGGTGGCGGCGTAGAGGATGCGCGGGTCGGCCGGGTCCAGCACCAGGTCGACCGCCCCGGTGTGCTCATCCACGTACAGGACCTTGCGCCAGGTCCGGCCGCCATCGGTGGAACGGAAGACCCCCCGCTCCTCGTTGGGGCCCCACAGGTCGCCCAGGGCGGCCACGTAGACCACCTCGGGGTCGGTGGGATGGACGCGGATCCGCCCGATGTGCCGGGTCTCGCGCAAGCCCAGGTGGGTCCAGGTGTCCCCGGCATCGACCGACTTCCACACCCCGTTGCCGTAGAGGGTGCTCTGACGGTTGTTGGGCCCGCCGGTCCCCACGTAGACCACCCGCGTGTCGCTCGGGGCCAGGGCGATGTCCCCCACCGAGCTGTTGGGCAGGTCGTCCCACAACGGGGTCCAGGTCGTGCCCCCGTTATAGGAGCGCCAGACCCCGCCGCTGGCCGCCCCGACATAGACGGTCGCCGCCCGGCCCGGGACCGCCTCCACGTCGTGCACCCGGCCGCCGGTCACCGCCGGCCCCAGTTCCCGGAAGACCAGGTCGGCGACGTCCGCCGCGGTCAGCGGACCGGTCCGTTGGGCCCGGGCGGCGGCGGGAAGGTTGAGCAGCAGGAAGAAGACGATGACGACGGAGAGCGGGCGGCGATCCATGGCGGTCCTCGGCGTTCGGGTCCCGGGGTCGGTTCAGGAACACTCTAGACCGGAGACGGCCCGCCGGTCCATCATGCTCCGAAAGCGTCTCCCGGCAGCCCCAGCGAAAGAAGCGGCGCATTGGACCCCATCGATCTCCCGGACACCGACCGCGCCTTCGGGCGCATCCTGGCCGTCACCCTGCTGCTGCTGGTCGGCGCCGTGCTGGCCGCCTTCCTGCTGGACCGTCCGATCTGGGCGCTGGACGCGGTGGTACTCGGCCTCGGTTTGGTGCTCGTCCACCGGATCCGCCGGCCCCTGGCCCTCACCCCGCTGCGCTTCGCCCTGCTGGCCTTCGTGGTGCTGGCCCACTGCTACGCCGTGTTCGGCCTTTTCCGCATGACTTTCTTGGGAGTGGAGTACGACTCCTACGTCCATACCTGGTCGAACATCGTGGCCGCGCTCGTCGCCTATGGCTACGTGCGGCAGTTCCGACGCTCCCGGTTCGAGACCCTGCTGGTCGCCCTGCTGCTGGTCTTCGGTCTGGGGCTGGCCAACGAACTGATCGAGTTCGCCGGCTACCGGATCGGGGGAGAGGGGGAAGGGCTCTTCCTGCTGGGCCCGGGGGACATCGGGGCCACCGACGCCTTCGAGAACCTGATGACCGACTTCACTCACGACGCGATGGGAGCCGTGGTCGGGCTGCTGCTGGCCCTTCTGGGGGAACGGTTCGACCTCCACCGCCGATGATGTCCTCCCGGCGCCCGGATAACCGGGCGCCGGGAGGCCGGGAAAGACCGCAGTGTCCCTAGCGGACCGTCACCTTCGCCGTCGGCCAGCCGCCCCGGGTGGACCGCACGCTGATCTCGACCTCCCCGGTACCCCGGACGATCCAGGAGACCTGCTGTACCCGCTGCCAATGTCCCGGACCACCTCGCTCCGGCGGGTAGAAGGGATCGTCACCATCGTCATCCACCAGCGTGCCGGCGAAGTAGTTCAGGGTCTGGGTACGGGAGTTGGTCCGCTCGGTGGTATAGGCGGTTCCGTAGACCGGCACCTCGTGTTCGAATCGGACGGTTTCCCCCGGCACCAGCTCGAGCCCCGGGCCCAGGTCCAGCGTGGCCTCGGTGCGCCGGACGATCTTGATCATGTAGGCCTGCTTGGTGGCATCGGGGGTCAGACCCTTGTTCTCGATCGTGGCGGTGACGGTGCGTGTGCCGTCGCGGTTGCGGCTCACCGACACGTCGGTGATCACCAGGCGGGGCAGCGACTTGGCCAGGTAAAGGTTGAAGGCGGTCTGCCGTTCGACGGCAGGCTTGAGCAGGACCGGCGGCGCGTTCTGCCGCCAGAATTTGCCGTTCCAGCCGCCGATCTCCACGGCTCCCAGGTCGGGGTGCTCAACCGCTTCCCAGTCGATGAAGATGCGGTCCATGCCGGGCACATGGTCACAGGCGTGGAGGGCATCGAGATCGTCGATCTCACCGTCGTCGTTATAGTCCTCGAGGTAGTCCATCCTGATCTCGCCCCACAGCTCGTCCCCGTACCAGAAGGCGCCGTACTGGAAGTACCCCCAGTCGAGGCTGTGCCCCAGGATGTTGGACAACTGCAAGTTGGGCCACCGCGACCGTGATGCGTAGATCTCGTGGGTATCGCCGGCCCAGGTGTAGCCGGTGAGCTCCAGACCCATCTCGTCGAAGTGACGAACGTACGTCTTGTCCATGCCCCACATCGACTCGTCGGTGGCCGAACTGGAGGGGCCGCGCAGGATCATCGGTACGGCCGTGTGCATGGTCTGGGTGACCGAGATGTTCGGATTGGCCATCAGGAACTGGAAGAGGCTGCGGATCTCGGGCTCGGAGTACGGGTACTGGCTGCCCCCGCGCTGGGTGAGGCCGTGCCCGGTGTCCTCGCTCATCGGCCGCCAGGCATGGCTGTCCTGTCGGTGCAGGTCGAGTCCACCGATGGTGTCGGAGTTGATCCGGCCGTCGCCATCGACATCGACACCCTCGGTGTACACCACGTAGTCGCCCTCACCGTCACGGGCGCGAATCATGAGCCGGCCGGAGGGATCACGGGGATCCTTCCGAGAATCACCCTTGCCCGCCCCGACATACTGCCTCATCTGGGTGATATAGCCGTCGTTATTCAGGTCCTGTTCGATGTCTTCATCACAGATCCCGTTATCGTTCTGATCGTAAGGACGGTTGGTGGAGCGGTTGCTGTGAACCGTATTCAGGTAGAGGTTGTCCCCGTCGGGATTCTCCATCGGCTGCAGGTAGTAGACGAAGTAGTCGACCAGTTCGGTCAGCTCGGGATCGTTGCCGTAGCCGACGATCATCCGATGCATGAAGTCCATCACCGCCACGGTGGGGGTGACCTCCCCGGAGTGCCGGGCTCCTCCCATCCACATGGCCGGCTTGTGGGTGCGGTGGCCGGTGTTCTTGTTGGTCACGGCCATCACCCAGATGTCGCGCCCCTCGCGGGTCTTGCCGATCGAGATCACTTCGGTCAGATCGGGGTAGGTTCGGTTCCAGCGGTCCATCCAGTAGACGATCTCGTCGTAGGTGAAGTAGTGCGAGATGTCGAACTCGCCGGGTACCAGGGGTTTGGTCTCCTCGTAGTCGAAGCGGTAGATGATGGCGTCGGCGGTGCCCGCCACGTTGCGGCGAACCATGTACGGCACCCCCAGCCGTTCCAGGTTGCTCACGTTCTTTACGTTCTCACTCAGATAGGAGATGGCCCGGGATGGACCCTGGTCCTGAAGGCAGGCTGATCCCTGAGCGGACGTCGCGATGCCGACCACCAGAACGGCGGCGGCTACGATGACGGCTTTCTTCATGTTGTCCTCCACACCTTGAGATGCTGGTTCCGAACCGCCCGACGCACACGAGAGCCAAGCCTGCTGTGGCGTGGTGCGGCTGAGGGCTAAAGTCAATTATCCTGGCTGGGCGGTCGAAGTCAATACAGGGCTCTGTCGGCTTTCACGGTCACGGCATGAGCGGGGATGTCCGGGACCGGGCAGAGAAAAGCCGTGGCCCACCCAAGTGGCCACGGCTTTTCTTGTTAGATGGCGGGAGCGACGGGGCTCGAACCCGCGACCTCCGGCGTGACAGGCCGGCGTTCTAACCATCTGAACTACGCCCCCGGGACTTCCACAAGACTAACTAATGAAGCCGCCGGGCCCCTCCCCGTCAACGGAATATGACGTAGAGGGCCACGGTCGCCGCCACCACGATCCCGCCCAGGAGTTTGACCGACGGACTAGGGGCGAGATCTATGTCCACCCGCTGCGGCATCTCCACCGGCTCTGCCAGCGGCCGCCGCCATGTGATGATCGCCGCCAGGATCCCCAGCACCAGGATGGTCCAGCCCATATTGTTGGTGTAGGAGTACGGGTCGCGGGCCAGGAAGAACCCGTAGACCGGCAGGCTGGCCAGCAGGACCGCCACCGCCGCCAGCGGCGGGGTGCGCTTCACGAAGATGCCGAAGAGGAAGGCGCAGAGCACCCCCGGCGAGATGAACCCCCAGAACATCTGGATGTAGTCGAAGACGCTCTCGATCCGCCCCAGCATCGGCGCCCACAGACAGGCGAAGAGGACGAAGAAGGCGGTCACCACCCGGCCGATCAGGACCAGCCGGCGGGGGTCGGCGTCGGGGCGCAGGTGCCGCTGGTAGAGGTCGATGGTGAAGATGGTGGAGGCCGAGTTGGCCATCGAGTCGAGCGAGGACATGACCGCGCCGAAGAGGGCGGCGAACATGAGGCCGGTCAGGCCGGTGGGGAGCAGGTGCTTGATGAGGAAGGGATAGGCCTCGTTGACGTCGCTGATCTGCGAGGCGTAGAGCTGGGCGGCGATGATGCCGGGGAAGATGATGATGACCGGGATGATGAGCTTGATGGCGGCTGCGAAGATGATCCCCTTCTGCCCCTCGGCCAGACTCTTCGCCCCCAGGGTGCGCTGGGTGATGAACTGGTTGAGCCCCCAGTAGAAGAGGTTGGGCACCCAGATCCCCCCCAGCAGGATCGTCCAGGGATACTCGGGATGGTCGGCCGGCAGCAGCACATGGGGCCGGTCCCCGCGAGCCTCCAGGAAGGCCCCCACCCCACCCACCGCCTTGAAGGCCAGGACGGTCACCAGGACCCCGCCCAGCAGCAGGGCGACCCCCTGGAAAAGATCGGTCCAGACCACCGCTTTCAGCCCCCCGTAGGTGGTGTAGGCACCGGCGATGAGCCCGATCAGCCAGATGCCCACCACCAGGTCGAGACCGAACATGGTCCGCAGGGCGATGGCCCCCGAGTAGAGCACGGTGGCCATGGCCACGAAGACGAAGGCGACCATCATGTAGACGGCCATGATGGAACGGGCCGCGGTGTTGAAGCGGTATTCCAGGAACTCGGGGATGGTGTAGATGCCGCTGCGCAGGAAGCGGGGAAGGAAGAAGAGGGCCACGAAGACCATGGTGATGGCGGCGATCCACTCGTAGGAGGCGACCGCCAGACCCGAGGCGCCGAACCCCTTCCCCGACTGTCCCACGAAGTGCTCGGTGGAGATGTTGGAGGCGATCAGCGAGAGTCCGATGAGCCACCAGGTCAGTCCCCGGCCGGCCAGGAAGTAGTCCTCACCGGTCTCCTCCCGGCGCGACTTCCAGACCGAGATGCCGACCACCAGGGCCAGGAAGCCCAGGAAGGAGAGGGTATCGAAGAGGTTCAGGTGCATGGTCGTATCTCCCGGTCCTCTCAGCGGTCGGTGCCCGGCGGGGTGATTGTCGGCGGGTTCCCGTAGAGCTGCATCGGTCCCGGTCCGTCGGCGGTCTTCTGGAAGGGCCGCAGGCGCACCGCG
>CAYUVJ010000089.1:2693-8194 GCA_964447955.1 uncultured Gemmatimonadota bacterium | reverse complement strand
GACATCACCGGGACCGAGGTCTGTCGCCGCCTCCGGGAGGATCCGCGGACCCGCAACACCTTCATCGTCATGCTGACCGCCCGGGGGGAGGAGATCGACCGGGTGGTGGGCTTCGAGGTCGGGGCCGACGACTACGTGGTCAAGCCCTTCAGCATGCGGGAACTCATGCTGCGGATCCGGGCGGTGCTCCGGCGGGGTCATACCGAAGAGGATCCTTCGTGAGATTGGGCGTCCGTTCCAAGCTCTTCACCATCTCCCTGCTCCTGATCGTGGTGGTGGTGGTCGTCAGCGGTCTGATCCTGCAGACCCGGGTCACGATCATCGGTTCCGACGGCCGGGTGCTGGGCGATTCCGACCTGGATCTGCAGGGTCTGCGGACGGTCGAGAACCACAGCGAACGGCCGGAGTTCCGGACCGCGCTCCCCCTCTACCGGGTCGGGGAACTGCGCCGCAGCCTGCGCGGCCTGCTCGGGGTGGACGGGCGGGTAGGGATCCTGGCGATGGAGGGAAAGGTGGGCTACGAACCGGCCTCGCCCCACGGCTCGGTCTTCTGGATCACCCTGCCGACAGTCCCGGAAGGGCGCTGAAGGTCCGATCTGCTCAGGAGGGGCGCTGTTCCTCCACCCAGGGGGAGTGACCGGAGCAATCGGTCCGCAGCCCCTCGATCGGCAGCCAGCTCTGACGCGCCCGGCAGCGGAAACGGCCCTCCGACCACGAGATCACCTCGAAATCCGCACAGCTGGCACACATCGGTTCATCGACCCGGTAGCCCTCGCGGACCCGATCGTAGAGCAGACGGGTCAGGGCACACATGACCGATCGCTGCTCGTCGGTGGTCATCCGGTCCAGGGAGTCCTCCAGGGGTCCGGCCCAGGCCATCACGCGCTGGGCGGACTCGATCCCGGATGCGCTCGGGCGGAAGATCACGCGCCGGCCGTCCTCGGGGCTGCGGCGTCGGGTCAGGAACCCTTTGCGGACAAGGGCCTTGAGACTGTCGCTCACGGTGGGCGGGGTGAGATGCAGGGCCTCGGAGAGCACGCTGACGGTCACCCCTTCAGAACCAGCGAGATGTGATCGGACGAGAAGAGTGGCCTGGAGGACCGGCAGTCCTTCACGGCGGGCCGCATGGGTGAGGTCCTCCTGCGCCGCTTCGGCGTTCTGGAGGAACATCAGGGCTGCCCGGGCCGCGAGGCTCTCCGTGCGGTGCGCCGGTTCGAAAAGGGTCATCGGCGACCTCCTGGAGAGTGTAAGATTCCGAACCCGCGATTGTGAGGTCTCCGAACGCTCTTGTCAACCGGGCCCGGTAGCCTTCCGGACCCGCTTGCTCCCCGACCCGTCTGTCCGCCGCCCGGGATGGCCTCAGTCCCGACCGCCGTTCCAGAGGTCCCGGACCCGGTCCCAGACCACCCGGCCGCCCACCACGGTGAGGTCGACCCGGGCTGAGAGGATCTCGGCCGGTGGGATGGTGAAGAGGTCCCGGTCCATGACCACCAGGTCGGCCAGCCGCCCGGGCGCCAGGGTCCCCTTGACGTTCTCCTGGTGATCGGCGTAGGCGGCGCCCCAGGTGTAGTAGTAGATGGCCTCCCAGACGGTGAGTTTCTGTTCCGGGAACCAGCCGGTGGCCGGCTCCATCCGCTGGATGTTGGTCCGGGTGACGCTGGAGAAGACCCCCCGCATCGGGTCGAGCGGCTCCACCGACCAGTCGGTGCCGAAAGCCAGTACGGCCCCGGCATCCAGCAGGCTGCGCCAGGCGTAGGCGGTCTTGCAGCGGTCGTAGCCCACTCGCTCCTCCGCGAACCGCATGTCGGTGGTGCAGTGGGTCGGCTGCATGCTGGCGATCACTCCCAACTGCCCGAATCGGCGGATATCGTCCGGCTTGAGGAGCTGGGCGTGTTCGATGCGGTGCCGCATGTCCCGGGTGCCGTTCTCCAGCAGGGCCTGTTCGACCGCGTTCAATACCAGGTGGGAGCCCTTGTCCCCGATGGCATGGGTACCGGTCTGCCAGCCGTGACGGTCGGCGAAGACGATGAGCCGGGTCAGTTCTTCCTGGGTCATGGTGGGCAGGCCCAGGAAGTCGGGACGGTCGGTGAAGGGCTCGAACATGGCCGCCGAGCCGTCCCCCAGGGTGCCATCGATGAAGATCTTGGCCATCCCGATACGGATCCAATCGTCACCGTCTCCGGTCCGGAGACCCTGCTCCACATAGCGCTCGATCCCGCCGATACTCAGCCAGCCGGTCCAGCGCAGGGTGAGCTGGCCATCCGCTTTGAGTTCCCGGAGGAGGTCCATCTCGGCGAGGCTGCTGCTGGTCGTCACACTGGTCACGCCCAAACTGGCGGCGTGCCGGAACCCGGCCAGCAGGTCGTCCTTCTGCCGCTGGTGACGCTCCTCGGCACTCATCCCCCGGTCCCCGCCGCCTCCGCGGACCAGTCCCTGGGCCGATTCGATGAGGATGCCGGTGGGCTCGCCGGTGGCCGGGTCACGCTGGACCTCACCGGCCGAAGGATCGGCCGTCTCCCGGGTGATCCCCGAGAGGCGCAGGGCCATCGAGTTCACCCAGCTGGAATGTCCGCTGGCCCGGGACAGACGCACCGGATTGTCGGGGGCGACCCGGTCCAGGTCGTAGCGGGTCGGCCAGTCGTCGCTGCTCGTCCAGAGGGTGTGATCGTAGCGGGAACCGGTGATCCACTCGCCCGGTTCGGCCCGGGCCACCCGCTCGGCCACCAGTCGGAGCACCTCTTCTTTGCTGTCCACTCCATATAGGTTCAGGGTCCGCAGACCGCTGGCGCCGCTGCCGAAGTGGGCATGGGCGTCATGGAAACCCGGGATGACCAGGCGTCCGCCGACGTCGAGCACCTCGGTGTCGGCTCCGATGAAGGGACGGATCTCGTCGACGGTCCCGACCGCGATGATCCACTCGCCGCGGGCCGCCAGGGCCTCGGCCCGGGGCATCCGGCTGTCCATGGTGACGATCCGGGCGTTGGTCACCACCAGGCTGGCCGGTTCGATCCCGGGGGTCTGGGCGCGGCCGGTTGCCGGCAGGACGAGCAGGCTGGCCGCGATGATCATGGCCGAACAGGACAGGAGCGGGCAGGGCGACCTCATGAGTTCCCTCCAACCGGGGTGATGGGGTGGGTCGGGACACCGTCCCTTCCTGCACTAACAGACCACCCTCCCCCCTGTCAAGACGCCCCGGGCCGTCCGGTGCGGCCCGTGATCGCGTCGAGTTCGGACGGGGCACGGCCGTTGCCACCGGGGTGACAGGCGATGGGCGTTGCCTGCTCGGTCGGGAGATGCATGGTTAGGGAAAGATCGACGAACGGAGAGAGGACCATGAACGGCAGGGATACCCGAGCGAGCGGCGGATTCGAGGTCGTCCGGATAGGCGTCGAAGGGGACGGCTACCTGACTCCTGAGATCCTCGAAGGGCTCACCGCCCACCTGGCCGGACTCGCTCTCCGCCCACCCGCCTGGCTGGTCCTGGCCGGCAGCGGCGGCCGCTTCGGTCTCGGACTGGACCTCCGGCGGCTGCGGGCCCCGGACGGTCGGGGGGAAGGCTACCTCTACCCTCTCCAGCGGGCGGCGGTTCCGCTGCTGGAGCGGCTCAGGACGTTTCCGGCACCCACCCTGGCCCTGCTGGAAGGTCCGGCCCTGGGGGCCTCGCTCACCCTCGCCCTGGCCTGCGACCTGCGCTGGGCGGTTTCCGACAGCGGCTGTGTGACCGGATATCCGGAACTGGGACTGGGGCTGCTCCCGGTGCTGGGGGGTGGGGTCTGGCTGGCCCGGGTCGTCGGGCCGTACCGGGCCGCCGACCTGCTGGTCCGGGGGCGTCTGCTGGCCGCGGGTGATGCCCGGACCCTCGGTCTCGTCGACCGTGTCGTCGAGCCGGGTACGGCCGCGGAGGGAGTGGCGGCGCTCCTCCCGTCACCGGCCGCGGCCCGACGGTGGCGGCGGGCTCCGCGCCGACATCCCCAGGGGAGCACCTGGATCGACCGGCTCATCGAAGGGAGCGGGCCGGGACGGCGTCGGCTGCGGCGGGCCCTCGACCGACGGTTGGCGGTTCGGGTACCGGGTGAGGAGCTGCGTCGGGACCTGCTCGAGACGGTGCTGCCCCTACCCCGGCCCCGCTGGCCGGAGGATGCCCGGCAGGCCCTGGAAAGGGCTGAGGCGGTGGCCCGGCGACCCGAGGCCGATGACCTGCTGAGCCTCTACACCCTGCGGGAGCGGGCCCGGCGGAGTCCCCCGGAGGAAGCGGTCGCGGACACCGTAACCGCCCGGCTGACCGGTGCCTGGTGGCGTGAAGCCCTGCTGCTGCTCGGCGAAGGGGCCCGGACGGACGCCCTGGACGCCGAGGCGGCTCGCCGCGGGTTGGGCGCGGGTCCCTTCCACCAGTTGCAGCAGGTCAAGAGTGACGAGGTCCGGACGGCCATCGTAGAGACCGACCGGGGAGCGCCCGACCCCGAGACGGTCACGGCCCTCGAGATACTGGACGATCTGTCCGCACACGACCTGCGTCCCTATCGGATGGTCCGGGGGAGATCGAGGCCCGATCCGGCGGTCTATCGACGGGTGGAGCAGCGGGACCGGCGAGCGGTCCCCGAGCGGGTCTGGGACGATCCGGCCTACCGGGAGGCGGGCGAACGTCTGCTGGCGGCGGTCCTCTCCGAGGGGACCCGGCTGGCGGCCGAAGGCCATCCCCCCTGGGTGGTGGACCTGGTGGCGGTCGAGTCCCTGGGCTGGACGGGGGTGGGAGGAGGGCCGCTGCGGCGATCGGACCGGGGGGAGGGGTGGGGGATCGGGTCCCCGGCCGGAGAGGCTCCCCGTTTCGCCCGGTCCTCGCCTCCGGTCGACGGATGCTATCATCCGGGTTGGCCGTTGCCGGTCGTCTAGTCTCCCGCGTCAGTCGCCGGTCTGTCCCTCCAATCCCAGTTCGGCCGCGATCCCCTTCATCGCCTCCAGGACGACACCGACGTGTTCGGCGACCTCCAGGCCGAGGTCGGCCGCCCCCTGCTGGATGTCTTCCCGGCTGACCGGGGCGGCGAAGGAGCGGTCCTTGAACTTCTTGGTGACCGAGGAGACCTTCACGTCCAGGATCGACTTGGAGGGACGGACCAGGGCCACGGCCACGATGAAGCCGGTGAGTTCGTCCACGGCGAAGAGGGCCTGGGCCATCCGGCTCTCCCGCGGCACGCCGGTGTAGGGGGCATGCCCGAGGACCGCCTGGCGCACCTCCTCCGGATACCCGGCCTCCTCCAGCGCCCTCACCCCCACGAAGGGATGTTCCTCCATGGTGGGGTGCCGCTCGTAGTCCATGTCATGGATCAGGCCGGTGATCCCCCACAGTTCCTCGTCCTCACCGAAGCGCCGGGCATAGGCCCGCATGGCGGCCTCGACCGCCAGGGCATGCTTGAGGAGATGCTCCTTCTCCGTCCACTCGGTCAAGAGGGCCCAGGTACTCTCGCGGTCCAGTGGCATCGTCAGCTCCCTCCCTCGCATCGTGC
>CAYUVJ010000089.1:0-2683 GCA_964447955.1 uncultured Gemmatimonadota bacterium | reverse complement strand
AATGCGTCTCATCGATCCGGTAACGGACCTTGTGCAGTCTCCGGTGGCGCTATCGAGCAAGGAGCCCCAGGCGACGGCCGGCTGGTGTCGGCCCCGGCCGTGCCGGGCCCGTACGGTGACCCGGTAGGTCCCCGCCCCCGGCGGTGGAGTCGCCAGTCCTCCGGTTCGAGTTCAGGAGGGGCGGACTCCGGTCACCTCGGGAGACCCGCGTTCAGTGGAGCTTGAAGGCGACCTTGACCTTGACCTGGTATTCCAGACCCTCCTTCAAGATCGCTCCGCGGAACTCGGTCACCTCGAACCAGGCCAGGTCTTCGATGGTCTTGCCGGCTTTGGCCACCGCGATCCGGATGGCCTCCTCGTAGGATTTCTCGCTGGTGCCGACCATCTCGATGAGCTTGAAGGTACGGTCCGCCATGATTCTTCCTTTCTCCGGTCGTACTTGAAATCAGTGACCCTGGACCGCGTACTCGCGTACTATAGTCACCTCTGTGCGGCAGGGTCAAACCGGTGGCTTTCCCGATGCCGCGATACCGGGGGCGGCGTTACTATGTCCCCGGGGCATATCGTAACGACCGCCCGATGCGGTCGCCGAACCTGTACGAAAGGGTCGTCCGTGGAACTGCTCATCATCATCCTCGTCGTCGGCGCGGTGGTCGTCTTCTGGGTCATCGCAACCTACAACGGTCTGGTGACGCTCAGGAACCGGGTCCGCAACGCCTGGTCCCAGATCGACGTCCAGCTCAAGCGGCGCTACGACCTGATCCCGAACCTGGTCGAGACGGTCAAGGACTACATGGCCTATGAGCAGGAGACCCTCACCCAGGTCATCGAGGCCCGGAACTCGGCCATGAAGGCCGAGGGGCCGGCCGCCCAGGGCGCCGCCGAGAACATGCTCACCGGCGCGCTCCGCCAACTCTTCGCCCTGGTGGAGAACTACCCCGACCTGAAGGCCAACCAGAACGTGCTGGCCCTGCAGGAAGAGCTGAGCAGCACCGAGAACAAGATCTCCTTCTCGCGCCAGCACTACAACGACATGGTCATGACGTTCAACACCCGGACCGAGCAGTTCCCGGCGAACGTCGTGGCCGGGATGTTCAACTTCGGCCAGCAGGAGTTCTTCGAGGTCGGCGAGGGCGAGCGCGAAGTCCCCAAGGTCGACCTGCGCTGAGCAGGGTCCACATGAGGACGACCGAGGGGAGGGGGGTCCGGTGACCGACGACGCGGTGAGCCGCACCCTGGGCGGCTTCTACTCCCATATCAGCGCCAACAGGCGGAACACCGCCTTCCTCGTCCTGGTCTTCATCGCCCTGGTGGCCGTGCTGGGCTGGCTCATCGGCGAGGCCTGGATGGGCGAGGGGATCGGGTTCCTGGGCATCTTCGGGGTGGTGGCCATCGTCTGGAGCCTGGTCGCCTGGTATGCCGGCGACCGGATGGTGCTGGCGGTCAGCAAGGCCAAGGAGATCCACAAGGCCGACGACCCCGAACTCTGGAACGTGGTGGAGGAGCTCTGTCTGGCCGGCGGACTCCCCATGCCCCGGGTCTGGCTCATCGACGACACCGCTCCGAACGCCTTCGCGACCGGCCGCGACCCGGAGCACGGGGTGGTGGCCATCACCACCGGTCTGCGTCAGAAACTCGACCGGGATGAACTCCAGGGGGTGATGGCCCACGAACTCTCGCACATCCGCTTCTACGACATCCGTCTCCAGACGATGATCGGGGTACTGGTCGGACTGACCGCCCTGATCGCCGACGTCTTCCTGCGGCAGCTCTGGTGGGGCGGGAGCCGGGGTCGGAGCCGTTCCCGGTCGAGTGGGGGGGGCGGTGCCCAGGCGGCCATCCTGATACTGGCCGTGCTGGCTGCGGTGCTGGCCCCGCTCTTCGCCCGCCTGCTCCAGCTCTCCATCAGCCGGAAGCGGGAGTACCTGGCCGATGCCGGTGCGGCCCAGCTCACCCGCTACCCCGAGGGTCTGGCCCGCGCCCTGGAGAAGATATCCACCGACAAGGAGGTGCTGGAGGTGGCCAACCGGGCGACCCAGCATCTCTATATCGTGAATCCCATCAAGCCGTTCGAGGACCGGGCGAAGAATCTCTTCAGTACGCATCCGCCGCTGACCGAACGGGTCTCCCGGCTCCGAGCGATGTGAGGTGTTCCGCTTTCCTGACCGACGTCCCCCGCTGCTGACCGCACTCGCCCTGCTCTCCCTCCTGGCACTGCCGACCGGGACCGGAGCCCAGATCGTGAACATCGAACGTCTGCTGGCCAGCAAGCCGGAACCGGGGCTGCACGGTGCGCTCGAAGCGGGTCTGGGGCTGCAACAGGGCAACTCGGAGTCCTTCGCCCTCAACGGCAGCGGGCTGGTGCGATGGCTGGGGGGACCCCACCTGCTGCAGGTGGTGCTGGGGGGGGCCTACAGTGAGGCCCAGGGCAACAAGGTGGCCGATCACGCGATGGGCCACCTGCGCTACGGCTGGATACTCACCGGGCGGGTCCGGCTTGAGGCGCTCTACCAGGAGCAGCGGGACGCCTTCGTCCGACTGCGCCGGCGGGTCCTTCTGGGCGCCGGCGCCCGGGCGGTTCTGCGGACCCGTACGCCCGGTGAAGCGGGCCCCGACCTGGATGCCGGTCTCATCCTCATGCACGAACAGGAGCGGCTGCGCGACGGGGAGTCCGAACCGGGCT
>CAYUVJ010000088.1:0-8229 GCA_964447955.1 uncultured Gemmatimonadota bacterium | reverse complement strand
CGCTCATCGGCTGCCGCCCCCGTTCAGGTTCTGGGTCCGGACATCGACCACGTTGAGCAGGTCCCCGTCGGTGATCTTCAGTTGCCCGACCGTGATGATCCATTCACCGGGCTGCAGGCCGTCGAGGACCACGACCTGGTTGGCCCGGCCGGGCCCGAGCTGGACGGGGCGGGCTTCGGCCGTGATCCGACCCTCCTGCTCCTGGAGCACGAAGACCTGGTAGCCCGCCTCGGTCCGCACCACAGCCTCCTGCGGGATGACGATCGCTTCGTCGATCTGGTCCCGGATGATCCGCATGTTGGCGATCATGCCCGGCTTGAGCAGGCGGTTGAGGTTGGGAATACGCAGTTCCACCCGGAAGGTCCGGGAATCCGGGTCGACCGTGTCGCCCACGAAGTCGATCTCGTGGATGCAGGGCTGCTCCGGGCAGGTGTCCATCATCAACTCGACCGTGGTACCGACCCGGATGTCCATGGCATAGCGTTCCGGAACCCCGCCGGTGATCTTGACCTGGTCGATCGAGACCAACCGGGCGAAGGGCATCCCCGGAGCGGCATAACCACCTACCTCCACGAAGTAGTCCTCGAAAGTGCCGTCGACCGGACTGCGCAGGGTCTTCTTGGCCAGCCGGGTCTCCATGGTCTGGACGGTCGCCGCCCGCATCCGGGCGGTCTCCCGGGCCTGGATGTAGGCCAGCTCGGTCCCGATCTTCTCCTCTTCCCAGAGCCGCCGCTGACGCTGCCACTGCTCCTCGGCCAGATCGGCCGCCGCCCGGGCCTCGTCCAGCTGGGCGTCCAGGACCTCGGCGTCCATCCGGGCGATGGCCTGACCCTTCCGGACCCCGGCTCCCTTGGGGACCAGGATCTCCTCGACCACTCCGCCCTCTTCGGCCACGATGGTCACGTCGACGAGGGCCTTAACCGTCCCGGTGACATTGATCGTGGAGGTGAAGGGCTGGAAGGCCAGCTCGGTCACTTCCACGTTCATGATGCGCTGGTATTTCTCCTCGGCGGTCTCGGCCGGCCGGCCACAGCCGGAGAGCAGGGTCACCGTACCGATCAGGGCCAGGGAGACCGTCGGGATGAGGGACCGGTTGGATCCTGTTCATGATGATCGCCTCACCCGCGGTCTCGGCCGTCACCGACGACCTCGTCCACCAGGGGTACGCGGCCGACGGCGAGGTCGAGGTCGGCCTGGGCGTTGAGATGGTCGTACACCGACTGGGCGTAGTTGAACTCGGCCAACCGCAGGGCGTTCTCCGCATCCACCACTTCCAACCGGCTGCCCAGTCCCTCTCGGTACTGGGCAGAGGCGATGGCGAACCCCTGCTGGGCCTGGCCGACCGCTCGGCTTTGAGCGTCGGCCCGCAGGCGGGTCTCCTCCAGGGCGTTGAGCAGCAGCCGCACCTGGTTGGCCGCCTGCTGTTGCAGTTCGGCGCCGGCGGTGCGGGTGCGCCGCACGGTGATCCGGTTCTGCTGCAGTCGGGCGTTCTTCTGGAAACCGCTGAAGATGGGGACGGTCAGGGAGAGGCCGGCCTGGATCCCGGTGGTCCGCTGGTTGGGACCTTCTCCGAAGAAGTCGGGTCGCCCGTTGTCCTGGGCGGTGATGGTATAGGAGTAGAACGCCCCCAGGGTGGGGAAGAAGTCGGAGAGACTGGCTTGTATCTGCGCCTGTCCCAGCTCCACGTTGATGGCGTTCTGGCGCAGGTCGGCCCGGTCGGCCAGAGCCTGTTCCAGGAGGGCATCGTAACCCCGCTCGGCTGCCCGGGGCAGACCGATGAGCCCGAGCAGGTCCTGTGAGGCCTGGTCGTAGGCGGTCCGGGTCACGACATCGATCCCGGTCAGACTCCCCTGGGGTTCGAAGGGGGTGTCGACCGGAACGGCCATGAGCAGAGCCAGGTTGCGGCGGGAGGCCTCAAGGGCGTCGGCGGCCTGGCGGAGCTGGGGCTCCAGGTTGCCCAGCTCCACCTCCAGGCGCAGCACGTCGTAGTCGCTCACCTGGCCGGCCCGGTTACGGGAGCGGGTCTCCTCCAGGGTCTCATGCAGCCGCTGGACCGAGTTCTCCGTCAGCCGGTAGTGCTCCCGGGCCAGCAGGATATCATAGTAGGCCTTACGGGTCGTTGTGGCCGCCTGCTGGGCGGCTCCCCGAACCCCTTCGACCGAGAGCTGGCGGGCGGTGCCGGCCACCTTCAAGCCGATGAACACCTTGTAGTCGAACAGCGGCTGGTCGATGGTGATCGAGGAGTTCCAGTTGTTGTCGGCCGCGAAGCGGACCGGGATATAGTCGTTCTCCCCTGCGGTCGGGTCGAAGATGCGGGCGGGGAGGAAAGTCTCCAACGGACGCAGGTTCCGGGAGAAACGGGCGTTGCCGCTGATGGCCGGTAGCGCACCGCCCCTGGCCTCACTGACCTGGCGCTCGGCGTTGAGCAACTGCAGCCGGGCGTCCTGGATCGTCCGGTTGCCCTCCAGGGCCAGGGCGACGCTCTCCTCGATGGTCAGAGGCCGGGCGGACCGGGTCGCATCCCGGGGGGTGGGGTCCTGTGCCCCTGCGCCGGCTGGGGCCAGCAGGAGGACGATGATCAGGGCCAGTCCCCGGCCGGTGGACAATGTGGTGACGGGGTACCTCATGGGCTTCGAACCTCTTCCGATGTCAGGGTTATTACTAGACACATAATATACAATATCTATACAAGAGCGCAAGTCCTGCGAGTCCCGTAAGCCCCGGACGCCCCAGAAGACCCTCCACGCCCTCCGAGGGCCTGAGCGTCGAGGAGCGACACGAGGAGACGCCGCTGCGCCGGGGGGTTCCGCAGCGGAGCGACACGAGGAGACGCCGCCGCGCCGGGGGGTTCCACAGAGGAGCGACACGAGGAGACGCCGCTGCGCCGGGGATTCCGCAGCGGTTTCGGGGCCGGTCGGTGGCAGGGGTGGGCACGGCCGGACCACATTCGGTCCGGCCGGGCCCATCAGGTTCCTCGTTCGTCATTCCGGCGGGGGACGGCGGATCGGTCCGGAGGG
The DNA here is from genome assembly GCA_964447955.1 of uncultured Gemmatimonadota bacterium. Classification (GTDB taxonomy): domain Bacteria; phylum Blakebacterota; class Blakebacteria; order Blakebacterales; family CAYUVJ01; genus CAYUVJ01. The sequence continues at coordinate 5,212 of CAYUVJ010000088.1, read as the reverse complement.
TTTCTCCGGGCGCCGGTACTGCGGTTTCTTGAGTTCCTCCAACAGGTATTGGACGGCCCGCTCGATCATGGGTTCCCGCCCGGCCGCGATCTCTTCGGGACGATCGAGCAGTGCGATGTCGGGGGCCACCCCCTCGCCTTCGACGGCCCAGTTCCCTTCGTCGTCGACGAAGGCGAACTGCGGGACCGAGAGGCCGCCGCCGTCCACGAACCCGGGGTTGCCGCTGATCCCGACCAGGCCGCCCCAGGTGGTCTCACCGATGATCACACCCAGTCCGAGCTGCCGGAAGTAGTAGGGGAAGGCGTCCCCGCCCGAGGAGGATTGCCCGTTGATGAGCACCGCCTTGGGGCCGGTGTGGACCACGAAGGGCTGGCTGTAGAGCTCCAGGTTGCGGCGGGCCCAGAAGTTCAGGATCGGCCGGGCCAGCAGCAGTCCCATCTCGTCGGGGATGAACCCGCCCCCGTTGTAGCGTTCATCCAGGATCAGGGCCTCCTTGGTGTGCAGCGGCTGGAAGCCCTCGTAGAGCTCACGGAAGCCTGGGATCGAGGTGTTGGGCAGGTGGATGTAGCCGATCCGGCCGCCCGAGAGTTCGTCCACGATCCGGGCGTTGTCCAGGCTCCACTCCTGGTAGCGCAGCCCCAGCTCGCTGGCCACCGGGTTCACCTGGTAGGTGCGCGCCCCCTCGCGGCTCGGCCGGTCGTTGACCGTGATCTCCACGATCCGGTCCACCTTGCCGACCAGGAAGCGGTAGGGATTGTCGGAGGTGGTGACCTCCTTGCCGTCGATGGCGATCAGGTAGTCCCCCTCCTTCACCTCCACCCCGGGCTCGGTCAACGGGGAGCGGAACTCTTCGTGCCAGTTCTCCCCCGGGAAGATGTTGCTGATGCGGTAGAAACGTCCGTCGGCGGTGTACTCCGCTCCCAGCAGACCGACCGGTACCCGTTCGACCACGGGGAGCTCGGGGGAGGAGTTCACATAGGCGTGCCCCACGTTCATCTCGGACACCAGTTCGGCCAGGATGTAGTCCAGGTCGGCCCGGTGGGCCAGGTGGGGGAGCAGCGGCGCGTACCGCTCGTACATGGCGTCCCAGTCGACCCCGTGCAGTCCCGGGTCGTAGAACCAGTCGCGCATGATGAGCCAGGCGTCGTGGTAGATCTGGGCCCACTCGACTTTCGGGTCGATCCGCAGGGTCATGCCCTCGAGGTCGAGCAGGCCGGCGTCGTTGCGCTGTCCGGGACGCAGCGGCACGATGCCGTAGCTCTGCCCCCGCCGGTAGAAGAGGTTCTTGGCGTCCGGGGTCGGGACGTAGGCGGTCGCCCCCTCGAGGATGGTGGACGCCTCGCGTTCGGCCAGGTCGTACTTGAGCAGGTTGCCGCCGCTCGAGTAGAGAAGTCCGCCGTCCAGCCCGATCAGTCCGAAGTAGCCGCCCGGACGCAGACCGGGCAGGGCCAGCACCCGGTCGCCCAGGCCGGTCAGGTCGATGCGCAGCGGGGTTTCAGGCGCCTGTCCGGCGGGTTCCTCCTTCTCTTCGGCTGCCCCGGCTCCACCCGCGCCCGGCTCCTCGTCGCTGCGCGGCGGGAAGGGGTGGGGGAGGTCGGCCCGCAGGGTGGCGACGTAGATGCGGGCGTCGAATCCCTGATTGCCGTAGTTGAAGTCCCGGTTCGACACGAAGTAGAGGTACTTGCCGCTGCGGTCGAAGACCGGGTTGCCCTCGTCGGTCATGTCCCCGGTCACCTGGGTGGTCCGGCCGTCGGCGAAGGAGTAGAGCCAGAGCGAGGACATGTAGTTGGGGCTGGTCTTGCTGTAGGCGATCCAGCCCGAATCGGCCGACCAGCTGAAGTCCTGCAGGCTGCTGTAGGTGGCGGCGTCGACCTCGGTGATCCGCCGGCGCTCCACATCCACGGCCCGCAGGCGGTTGCGGTTGTCGGCGAACGCGATCCACTTCGAGTCCGGCGACCAGCTCATGCCGTAGATCCAGGCCTCTCCCCCCCGGGTGAGCTGAACCGGCTCGCCAGCAGGAAGACCTCATAGGAACCGGTGGCGTCGGAGAGATAGGCCATCCAGCGCCCGTCCGGGGACCATTCCACGTCCCGCTCCCGCTGGGCGGGGGTGCGGCTGACGTTGCGGATGTTGCCGTGCTCGGCCGGGACGGTGAAGATCTCCCCCCGGGCGGCGAAGGCCACCCGCTGGGCGCTGGGGGCGATGGACCAGCCGTCGATGTTGCCGGCAACGTTCCTCACATAGGGGTTGGTATAGGGCCGGTCGCCGGTGACCGTGATCTCCAGCCGGCGGGAACGGCCGGTGGCCGGGTCGAGATGATAGATCCAGCCGCCGTTCTCGTAGACGATGCCGCCCTGTCCCCGGCTGGGCCAGAGCACGTCGAACTCGTCGTGCCGGGTCACCTGGGTGGTCTGCCTGGTGCCGATGTCATAGACCCAGAGGTTGAGCTTGCGCCGGGCCCCACGGTCGGAGACGAAGTAGACCTTCTCACCCACCCAGAGCGGGAAGTTGTCGGTCCCCTCGAACTCGGTGATCCGCTCGCTGCGATGGGCCTGCAGGTCGTAGAGCCAGACGTCCTGCTGACGGCCCGCCGCGTAGCGCTTCCAGTGCCGCCACTCCCGCGACTTGATGTTGTAGGCCAGCCGGGTCCCGGAGGCGTCGAAGGTCGCCCCCGAGGCGCCCTCGGGGATCTCCAGCGGGGTTTCCAGCCCCCCTTCGAAGGCATCCACCAGGTAGTAGCAGCCGTTCCGCTCCGCGAAGGGGGTGCGGTTGGCCCGCACCAGGATCTTCTTCCCGTCCGGGGTCCAGTCCAGCACCAGGTGGTCGTAGCCGCCGCGCGGGGGCATCGGCCCCACGTCGGGGTACCAGGTCAGCTGCTTCGGTTCCCCACCGGTGGAGGGGATGAGGTAGACCTGGCGGGTGCCCGCATACTCCCCGGAAAAGGCGATCCACTTCCCGTCCGGGCTGAAGCGGGCGAAGACCTCCAGCCCCTCGTGGGAGGTCAGACGGGTCGCCGTCCCCCCGGATAGTGGAGCGGTATAGAGGTCCCCGGCATAGGTGAAGACCACCCGGTCGCCGTGGACGTGGGGGAAGCGCAGCAGACGCGTGCCCTCCTGGGCGCCGGCCATGGACGCACTGACCGGTACCAGGAGCAGGAGCACCGTGAGGAGACGCACGGAGCGGCGGAGGAGCATCGTGAGTACCTCCTGTGAACAGGGATGATCGGCTCGGCAAGTCTTAGGAATGTGACCTACCGGTAACGGATACGCAAACATCTCCTGAAAGGATGCAGGGAACCGGCCGTCCGGAGGTCGCTCAAGGTGTCAGGGTGGCGGCCGGACGATCACGCGCAGGAGGACGGATTCGGGCGGACAGGGAACCCCGCCCGCAGAGAGGCCGGGACCTCCAGGGGTGTCCCGGCCTCATGTATCGTAGCTCTCCGTCTCCTGAATCCTGCGGGGGCTATTCCTTCTTGCCCATCCCGGAGAAGGCGATCGACATCAGGTAAAGGGCGATGGCCCCCTGCAGGGCACCGTCCGAGGTGATCCCGAACACCAGGCCGTTGGGGATGATGGGCAGGACCATGAGCAGGGAGAAGAAGAGGGCGACGACACCCAGCCAGGCCGAGATCTTACTTATCTGAGCGGCTTGCATCCGGTTCCTCCAAGCGGCGTGAGGGTGGTATCTTGCACTCGCGCGATCCGCGACCGGCTTGTATGGTACAGCCTCGGAACGACAGGGTCCAACCCCGGCCCCTGGACCGCCCTCAGGAGACGACCCGACACCCCGACCGGACAGGAACGATGAACGCCAGCCACGACCCCTTCGGTGCTTTCCAGACCTTCCCGCTCCCCGGCGGCCGGACCGGCCGCCTCTTCAGCCTGCCCCATCTGGAAGCCAGTGGGGTGGGGCCCGTCTCCCGCCTGCCGGTCCGCCTGCGGATCGTGCTCGAGTCGGTCCTGCGCAACCTCGACGGCCGGGCGGTCACCGAGGAGGATGTGCGGGCGCTGGCCAACTGGAACGCGGCTGCGCCGGCCGAAGTGGAGATCCCCTTCACCGTGACCCGGGTGATCATGCAGGACTTCACCGGGGTGCCCGCCGTCGTCGACCTGGCCGCCATGCGGGCCGCGGTCGAGGCGGCCGGCAAGGACCCGGCGGTGATCAACCCCCTGGTCCCGGTGGAGATGGTCATCGACCATTCGGTCCAGGTGGATGCCTTCGCCTCGCCCGACGCCCTGCAGATCAACACCGGCCTGGAGTTCGAACGCAACGCCGAGCGCTACCGTTTCCTGAAGTGGGGCCAGCAGGCCTTCGACAACTTCATCGTAGTGCCCCCCTCGATCGGCATCGTCCACCAGGTCAACCTGGAGTACCTGGCCCGCGGGGTCTTCCGGGTCCCGTCGGAGGACGAGGTCCTCTGCTTCTTCGACACCCTGGTCGGCACCGACTCGCACACCACCATGATCAACGGGGTGGGGGTGGTCGCCTGGGGGGTGGGAGGCATCGAGGCCGAGGCCGCCCTGCTGGGCCAGCCGGTCACCTTCCTGACCCCCGAGGTCATCGGGGTCCACATGAGCGGCCGACTGCGGGAAGGGGTGACCGCCACCGACCTGGTCCTCACGGTGACCGAATTGCTCCGGAAGACCGGGGTGGTCGGCAAGTTCGTGGAGTACTTCGGGGAGGGGGTCGAGCAGCTCACGCTCCCCGACCGGGCCACTATCGCCAATATGAGTCCCGAGTACGGCGCCACCATGGGGTTCTTCCCCGTGGATGAGAAGACGCTTGACTACTATCGCCTGACCGGCCGCAGTGAGGAGCAGATCGAGGACATCCGGGCCTACTTCACTGCCCAGGGGATGTTCGGTATCCCCAAGGCCGGGGAGGTCGATTACACCAAGGTCCTGGAGGTGGATCTGGCGGCCATCGAGCCGAGCCTGGCCGGACCGCGGCTCCCCCAGGACCGCAAGCGGCTGAGCGTCATGCGCCAGGCCTTCGAGGAGGACCTGGCCCGGCCGGTCGAGGCCGGCGGGTTCGGCAAGAGCGCCGCCGATGCCCAGGCCGCCCGGACCGCCCTGGCGCAGCCCGACGGGCTGCAGCACGGCGATGTGGTCATCGCCGCCATCACCTCCTGCACCAACACCAGCAACCCCTTCGTCATGGTCGGCGCCGGACTGCTGGCCAAGAAGGCGGTCGAGCGGGGGCTGCGGCGCCC
>CAYUVJ010000087.1:0-8260 GCA_964447955.1 uncultured Gemmatimonadota bacterium | reverse complement strand
TGTCGACCGTCTCCATAAGGCTCCGGACCAGCGGATGTTCTTCGCCCAGGCAGTCCTCCCCGATGTTGGCCAGGTAGAGGACGGGTTTCAGGGTGAGCAGCCCGAAACCCTTCAGACTCCGGTCCTCATCAGGGGTAAGGGATTCGAGTCGGGCCGGTTCACCCCGCCGGAGCCGTTCCCGCAGCCGTTTCAGCAGGGCCAGCTCGCCCCGGGCCTCCTTCTCCCCCGACTGGGCCTTCTTGGCGATACGCTCGATGCGGCCGTCGACCACCTCAAGGTCGGCCAGGGCGAGTTCGGCCTCCACCACACCGCGGTCACGCAGCGGATCGGTCGTCTCGTAGGGGTGGATGACGTTCTCGTCCTTGAAACAGCGCAGCACATGGACGATCGCATCCACCTGACGGATATGTCCCAGGAACTGGTTGCCGAGCCCCTCGCCGTGGGATGCTCCCTCGACCAGACCGGCGATGTCCACGAACTCGACCACGGCGGCGACCCGGCGGGGCCGACGGGGCTCGACGATCTCGTGCAGGCGGTCCAGCCGCCCGTCGGGGACCTCGACCACCCCGACGTTCGGTTCGATGGTGCAGAAGGGGTAGTTCTCAGCCGGCACCGCGATGGCCGTCAGGGCCTGGAACAGGGTGGACTTGCCGACGTTGGGCAGCCCGATGATGCCGATACTCAGCCTGGACATGCATCCAGACTAGTGCTCCCGTCACTCGGGGTAAACCATCGGTCACGGAACACCGTACCATCAGCGGGGCGGCCCGGCCCGGCCCGGCCGGCCGGACGATGGGCCCTTCCGGGGGCTGTTCCCGGACCCTCGCCCCGTGACCACTGTCCCGGAGCCGAACGATGCGTCGAACTGAAGGATCTCTATATCGGCATCTCACCACGGGCTGACGCCGCCTGGTTCCACTGCACTTCTCGTTCCCGGTGGAGCGCTTCCGGTAGCACGGACCGTTGGTTCGCGATACTGGTCCCTCGAGTCAGGATAGGTTTCCAACCTTCAAGGACCGGACGGCATCCAACCACAGGATACCGTGAGACTCCTGTGCCAGTGCGGAGGCCTGCCCTCCGAGAGGACGCCCCATGCCCGCACCCCTCCAGCGATCTTCCCGTCTCATGCTCCTGGCGCTCACCCTTCCGACCCTCACCGCCTGCGCCCGGGCCGATGGCGGCACCAACGGGGACCGGACACCCTATCTGGCCGATGTCCTGACCCTCGAGCAGGTGCTCCGGGACGCCCCCGAGGCCACCGAGGTCCTGCTGGCCGACCCGGACGGGATCACGGTCGATGAGCAGGGACGCCTGCTGGTGGCCGACGACTACTGCATCAAGGTCTTCGACGAGGACGGGCGGCTGGTCGGGCGGATCGGTCGCAAGGGGAAGGGACCGGGGGAGTTCGACGCCCCGATGCGCCCCAGTGCGGGACCGACCGGCTATCTGACGGTGCAGGACATCCTCTGGGCCTGGAACCTCTACGACTACGAGGGGTCGTTCCTGAGCCGCCGCAACTACCGCATCGAGAAGCCGTTCCAGGAGTACATCCAGCGGAACAACTTCACCTTCACCATGCTCAACCGGGTCGTCCCCTATGACGCCACCGACTGTCTGGTCGACCTGTTCGGGTTCGACGGCAACCTGGAAGAGCGCTTCCACGCGCGGGAACAGCTCCTGCTCTCAAGCCCGGACGGTCTGGCCGAGCTCGTCCAGTACCCGTCGCGGAGCACCTTCCGTGTCGACGCCCAGTCCAGCAACAGTGTCGAACTCCAGGGGGAACTCCTCTGGGCGGTCACCGGACCGGGTCGACTGGCCTACGTCCACGCCTATCATGATGTCCGTTGGCAGACCGACGGCATGGAGGGGGGGCCGTACTGGCGACTGACCGACCTGGACCTCCCGACCATGGTGCGGCACACGATAACCGTACCCTTCGAGCCCCTGCGGATTCCCGAAGCCTGCAAGCGGTTGGTACCGATCTATAACGACTTCCTGGGCCGCTGGTTCGAGCAGAACCCCTTGGAACTGGAAATCCTGACAGCCACCGAGTTCTATCCCCCGGTCAGGGCGCTGCGGGCCGACGGGGACCTGGTCTTCGCCTTCCACTACTGCACCCTCGATTCCGCCCAGTACGAGCTGGACGAGGAGGAGGTCGCCGAGCGCTGGCGTGAGGTCGACGTCATCAACCTGGCCGTGGGACGGGTGGCGGTCCGCACCCGCTTCCCCTTCATACCCGACGTGATCCGGGACGGCCGGGCCTGGCGCCTCTTCCAGCCCCTGGACGACTTCGCCTCGGTGCAGCGCTACCGGATCGACCCACGGGTCTATACTTCGGTCTCCGAGCGACACTAGATCGGCGCGGACCTTTCCTTCCGGCCGGATCCCGGACCGGTTGCGACGTCCCCCAGAAACCGCGTGCATCGCCCGTCGGCAGTCCCTAGTGTCTGGGATGGCGGTCCGCCCGCCCGGGGCGGACCCGGACCGGATCGTCGCCGCCGGAGGTCCTCGCCATGCTCGGAGCCGGATTCGTCCTCTTCGTCCTGCCGGTCCTGATCGTCGCCCTGTCGGTGGTCCTCTTCGTCCTGTCCCGGGAAGAGACGGAGTAGGCCGGCATGGGCTACGAGAAGCTGGCCGACCCCCTCGCCCTGGGCATTTTCCTGCTCACCCTCTCCCTGCCGATCCTGATCGGTTTCCTGACCCTGCGGCGGACCCGCAGTCAGTCCGATTTCCTGCTCGGCGGTCGCGCCATGAACAAGGTCGTGGTGGCGCTCTCGGCCGTCTCCTCGGGCCGTTCCTCCTGGCTCGTGCTGGGCGTGAGCGGGATGGCCTGGACGATGGGGACCGGCGCGGTCTGGGCCGTAGTCGGCTACATCCTGGCCGAACTCTTCCAGTTCATCTACATCGGCCGGCCGCTGCGACGTGAATCGGAGCAGTTCGGATCGCTGACCCTGCTCGACTGGTTCGAAACCCGCTTCGGGGACCGGCGCCAGGTCATCCGCATCACCGGGGCGGTCATCATCATCGTCTTCATGACCGCGTATGTAGCCGCCCAGTTCAATGCCGGGGCCAAGGCACTCAGTATCGCCCTGGACATCCACCTGCTGTCGGCCCTGGCCATCGCCGGGGTACTCGTGCTCGCCTATATGGTCATGGGGGGCTACATCGCCGTCGCCTACAACGATGTGGTCCGGGCCGTCATCATGATCGTCGGACTGGTCGTCTTCCCGGTCGTGGGGCTCGTCAAGGCCGGCGGGGTGGGGGTCCTGCTGGCCACCCTCAACCGCCTGAACCCGGCCTTCATCGACCCGGTCTCCATCGGGATGGGCGCTCTCATCGGTTTCCTGGGTATCGGCCTGGGTTCGCCCGGACAACCGCACATCGTGGTCCGATACATGTCCGTGGACGACCCGGACCGTCTGCGGGCGGCGGCGGTGATCGGGACCTTCTGGAACGTGGTTCTGGGGTGGGGGGCGGTCTTCATCGGTCTGCTGGGACGGGCGCTGGTGCCGCTGGAGTCCGGACTGCCCAACGCCGACCCGGAGATGATCTTCCTGGTGCTGGCCTCCGACTACTTCGGTCCCGTCCTCTACGGGCTGATGGTCGGGGGGATCTTCGCCGCCATCCTCTCCACGGTCGACTCCCAGTTGCTGGTGGTCTCCTCGACCTTCGTGCGCGACCTCTGGGAAGAGGTGCTCCATCGGGACGAGGAGCCGGAGGAAGCCCTCAAGCTCCGTCTCAACCGGCTGGTGGTGGTCGTCGCCGGTCTGGCCGCCCTGGTGGTCGCCTATGTGGCCCAGGACCTGGTCTTCTGGCTGGTCCTGTTCGCCTGGGGCGGTCTGGGTGCGGCCTTCGGTCCGGCCATCATCATGACCCTCTATCACCAGGGGACCCGGAGGGCGGGCATCGTCGCCGGCATGGTCACCGGAGCGGTGGTGACCGTACTGTGGAGGCAGTTCCTCAAGGGACCGACCGGGATCTACGAACTGGTCGCCTCCTTCCCGGCCGCGGTGCTGGCCATCCTGGTCGGCAGCTGGTGGAGCCGTCGTCGGGCCGGTACCGGCTGATGCCCGACGAGCGGTCGAAGACGGAGCGCGACAGCAGCCGGATCGCCCTGCTGAAGCTGGAACAGTTCCACGACGAGGTGGATCGGACCGGCGGGCTGGTCGCGGCCCGGCATCGGGACCGCCTGCACTGCCGGCTCGGTTGCACCGACTGCTGCCTGGACGACCTGACGGTGTTCACCGTGGAGGCGGAGCGTATCCGGCAGACCTTCCCCGAGGTCCTGGAACAGGACCCGCACCCGCCGGGCGCCTGCGCCTTCCTGGGGACCGGCGGTGCCTGCCGGGTCTATACGGCGCGCCCCTATGTCTGCCGTACCCAGGGATTGCCGCTGCGCTATCTGGAACAGGATGATGAGGGCAGGATCATCGAGTACCGGGACATCTGCCCGTTGAACGAACCCGACGGCCCGCCCCTCGAGACCCTGCCGGAAGCCCACTGCTGGACCATCGGCCCCTGGGAGGACTGGCTGGCCAGCATCCAGCAGAATTACGCCGGGGACCAGCAACGGGTCCGGCTGCGCGACCTGTTCGAGTAGGGAATGCGGCGCGACCGGAACGTTTCGATCAGCCCCCTTCCACGATGCGGTACTCGAAGACACACATCCGCCCCAGCATGTCGACCAGGTAGAGCCGGTCGTCGAAGATGCGGATCACCCCCATGGCCGGAGTGGCGACGGGGGGGATGATGGGTATGCGGGCGAAAGCCTGGTCGGTCAGTCGTCCCAGCAGGGTGCCGTCGGGGGCGAAGACCTCGAGCACGCTCTGGAGGGTCTCGGTCTCCTCCTGCGCCTCCATCTCCTCCATGGTCGCGATGCGGGTGGCGGTGAGCACCCAGAGCCGGTCCCGGCCGTCCACCGCGCTCCCATTGGAGACGTGGGTGACCTCCTCGATACTCTGCGGGGACATCTCCACCCGGAACTCCAGGGGGCGGTCGGCCTGCCAGAGGAGCCGTCCATCGGGACCGTACTTCTCGATCCGGTTCTGATAGGCGTAGTCGAGATAAAGGTTATCCTGCTCGTCCAGGTCAAAGGTATGGACCGACATGAAGACGGTGGTCGCGAAGTCACCGTAGTCCTGAATCCGACCGGCGCCCACGCCCCGGTGAGGCAGGCACTCGGTGTCGAAGACGAGCAGGAGCGGCACCGTGGCCACATCCTCGTTGGGGTACATCGCCGGTGCGGTCCGGGCCAGGTACTCCCCGCCGGAACTCATGCGAAAGTTGGTAAAGCGTTTGCCCGCCTCCAGCCCCATCCGGATGGAGCGGACCGGGACAGGATGGACAGGGATCGGGGCATGGCCGGAGGATCCTCCTCGAGGACAGAGGGAAGGACGGTCTCCGGCCACGGTAAAGCGTTCCGGTCCGGACGCTGCCGGACCCGGAGGACCCAGCGCAGGTCCTATCACGCCGGGTCCACTTCTACGATCCGGTAGACGTAGACCGCCGCATTTGCGACGTCGTCCGTCAGGAGCAGGCGGTCACCGCAGATACGGAAGTTGGTCGCAGTCGGATTCCATGCTACAGATATCGGCACGATGCCGCTGAGCCCGAGAGAATCGGTGATCCCGAAGAAAGCACAGGGATTGGGGACCTTCGGGGGGGTGTTCACCCCGTCGATCCTCACCATCCTGGGTGTCATCATGTACCTGCGGATGGGCTGGGTGGTCGGCAACGTCGGGGTCTACGCCACATTGCTCATCGTCACCCTGGCCAGCTCCATCACCTTCCTGACCGCCCTGTCGGTGGCCGAGATCGCCACCGACCAGCGGGTCCGTACCGGCGGGGCCTACTACATGATCAGCCGCTCGCTGGGGATCGACGTCGGGGGGGCGGTCGGACTGCCCCTGTACCTGGCCCAGGGACTCTCGGTCGCCCTCTACACGGTCGGCTTCGCCGAGAGCTTCGTGAACACCTTCCCGGCCCTCGACCAGCGGTTGGTCGGTCTGGTGGTCACCCTGCTGGTGGGGGCGCTGGCGCTGGTCTCGGCCCGCTTCGCCATTCGCAGCCAGTACTTCATCCTGGCGGCGGTGGCCATCTCCCTCCTCTCCCTGCTCTTTGGCCGTCCGCTCCCGGTAGCCGACACCGATACCATACGGCTGGCCACGGCCGACACGGCCCGCTTCTGGCCGGTCTTCGCCGTCTTCTTCCCGGCGGTGACCGGGATCATGGCCGGGGTGAACATGTCGGGGGACCTGCGTGACCCGGGCCGCTCCATCCCCCGGGGGACGTTCTGGGCGATCGGGGTCTCGTATCTCATCTACATGGCCCTGCCGGTCATCCTGGCCCTGCGGGTGGACGGGGCCACGCTCATCGCCGACCCGCTGGTCATGCGCCGGATCGCCTGGTGGGGGGATGCCATCCTTCTGGGGGTCTGGGGCGCCACCCTTTCCAGCGCAGTGGGCAGTATCCTGGGGGCGCCCCGGGTGCTGCAGGCCCTGGCCCGTGACGGGGTTCTGATCCGACCCCTCCGCTTCCTGGGACGGGGGAGCGGACCGGAGGACACCCCCCGGGTGGCTACCGTCCTCACCCTGGTGATGGCCCTGCTGGCCGTCTGGTTCGGCAGTCTGAACGTCATCGCCCCCATCCTGACCATGTTCTTCCTGACCACCTACGGCGTGCTGAACGTGGCCGCCGGGATCGAGCGTCTGCTCCAGAGCCCCTCCTTCCGGCCGAAGTTCCGGGTCCACTGGTCGCTCTCGCTCCTCGGGGCGATCAGCTGCATCTGGGTCATGCTGCTCATCAACTCGGTAGCGACCCTGGTGGCGGCCCTCTTCGTGATGACCGTCTTCGTCTGGCTGAAGCGGCGGGGCATCACCTCGACCTGGGGGGACGTACGCCGGGGGGTCTGGATGGCGCTCGCCCGGGCCGGCCTGCTGAGGCTGGACGGAGCGGTGGCCCCCAAGAACTGGAGGCCTCACGTGCTGGTGCTCTCCGGGGCTCCGACCAGCCGTTGGCACCTGATCGACCTGGCCCGGTCCTTCACCCATAACCGGGGGCTGATGACCGTCTCGACCGTACTCCCCTCGGACACCTACGAACCCCAGCGCCTCCAGAAGATGGAGGCCACCATCCGGGAGTACCTGGCCCGGAGGGCCGTCCAGAGCCTGGTGCGGGTCATCCCGGCCCCCGATCCCTTCACCGGGGCGGAGCACCTGGTGGACACCTACGGTCTGGGTCCCCTGGTGCCCAACACCATCATCCTGGGGGACAGCCAGCGCCCCGACCATCTCGTGGACTTCTGCGACATGATCTCCCACTTCCATCGATCCCGGCGGAACGTGGTCATCGTGCGGGACGACGAGGAACGGGGATTCGGGGAGCGGCGCCGGGTGGATGTCTGGTGGGGGGGGCTGAAGGGGAACGGGGCCCTGATGGCGGTGTTGGCCTACATGCTCCAGACCTCGCTCTCCTGGCGGGACGTACAGGTCCGGCTGCGCATGATCGTCCCGGACGGCGACGCCGCCCGGGAAGCCCGGCCCAACCTGGTCCGGATGGTCGAGCGGATGCGTACCGGCAGCTGGCCCGAGGTGCTGGTGTCCGCCGGCCGGCCCCTCCTCGAGATCATCCGAGAGGAATCAGCCGGGGCCGATGTGGTCTTCATGGGCCTCAAGGAGCCGGGCGCGGACTTCCTCGACTACTTCCGGACCCTGCACGAGCGCACCACCGGCCTGCCCACCACCCTCTACGTGCTGGCCGCCGAGGAGATCGAGTTCCGCGACGTCCTGCGCTGAGCTCACTCCTGGCGCAGGCAGACCGTGGGCTGGAGCCGGGCGGAGCGCAGTGCCGGCCGTTCTTCCCATATCCGGCGCCGGCGCACTACATTGTGCCTCCGTGATCCTCTCTCTTGATGGCATAACCAAGTCCTTCGGCGAGCGCGTCCTGTTCGCCGACGCCTCCCTGCGGGTCGGAGTGCGCGACCGGATCGGTCTGGTCGGCCCGAACGGATCGGGCAAGACTACCCTGCTGGAGATCGCCGCCGGGCTTCAGGAGCCCGACACCGGGACCGTCAGCCGGGCCCGCGACACGGTTGTCGGCTACCTGCGTCAGGAGGCCATCGAGATGCGGGGGCGGACGGTCCTCCAGGAAGCCCTCACCGCGGCGGGGGAACTCACCACCCTGGAACACCGGCTCACCCTGCTCGAGGAAGAGCTGTCCGGGCTGTCAGAGGGATCCGAGCAGAAGAGGCTGCTGGCCGAGT
>CAYUVJ010000086.1:0-8354 GCA_964447955.1 uncultured Gemmatimonadota bacterium | reverse complement strand
TCGGGCCGGGGACTGACCCGCCACCGGCCGTGCAGGTCGGCCAGGAAGCCGATAGCCGCCCGCGCCTGGGGGGCGTCCAGCCAGCCGCCGGCCCGGGTACCGTCGGGGCTCAGGCTCTGCCCGCCGGCCGACCAGACCCAGGGCTGCCAGTAGAAGAACTGCCGGCCGATGTTCACCCCGTAGGTCTCGGGCTCGCCGTCGCCGTCCTCGTCCGCCGTGCAGGCCCGGGCGGCGGCCAGGAACTCCTCCCAGGTCCAGTCGACCCCTGCGGGGCGCACTCCGGCCCGCTCCAGCAGGTCGGCGTTGTAGTAGATGACCATCGGGGTGAAGTCCTTGGGCCAGGCGTACAGCGCCTCGCCCCGCCGGCCGATGTCCAGCACCTGCGGATAGAAGAGGTCCAGGTCGAGGCCGACCCGCCGCCCGTAGGGGGCCAGGTTGATCAGCAGGCCGCGTTTCACGAAGGCGGGGAGGTCCACGGAGTCGATCAGGATGACGTCGGGGGGGGCGCCCCCGGCCACCGAGATCATCACCTTCTCCTTATAGTTCACCGGGATGGTCTCGTGCCGGACGTCCACCTCGGGATATCGCTGTTCGAAGAGGGCGATCGTCTCCTCCATGATCGCCATCTCCTCCTGACCGGCCCAGGTGGTCAGGCGCAGGACCACCCGCTGGTCGGCCCCCCTTCCGCCGGAACATCCGGCCACGACCGAACCGGCCAGGCAGGCCACCGCCAGGAGGGTGACCGACGCCCGGGAGTCGGATCGGCGGGAGCCTCCGGTGCGGTACAGCCCCGTCACCGACCGGGGGCGGTGGCGGAGCTGCGGGTTCGCGCCGGCATCGTCGGGATCCCGGGACTCAGTCGCCGCGGGGGCGGAAGCCGGCCTCCCGGAGGGCGGCGGCCACCCGCTCCCGCCCCTCTTCATCCAGGGGGAGCAGCGGGGCCCGCGGGTGCCCGCCGTGTCCGCCCAGCAGGGTGGCCCCGGCCTTCAGCCCGGCGATGCCATAGGCGTTCTGGATGCTCCGGGTGAGGAAGTTGAGTTCCGATTGCAGGGCCCGCACCTTCTCGACCTCCCCCTGGCGGGCCGCCCGGTAGAGGGCCACGCAGAGGTCGGGCACCACGTTGGCCATGGCCAGGATGGCACCGGAGGCGCCGGCCAGTACGGCCGGTCCCGTGATCGAGGCAGCCCCGGTCAGGACCTGGAAATCGGGGGGGGTACGTTCCAGGAAGGCCTGCAGGCTGTTCAGGTCGCCCGAGGAGTCCTTCAGCCCGATGACGTTGGGATGCGCCGACAGCCGTTCCACCAGTTCGGGCGTCAGCGGCCGGCCGGTGAACTTGGGCACGCTGTAGAGCATCACCGGGACCGGACTCTCCCCGGCTACCGCGGTGAAGAAGGTCTCCAGCGCCCGCTCGCTCAGCATCCCCTTGTAGTAGGAAGGGTTGACGACCAGCACGGCCTCGGCGCCGGCCGCGGCCGAAGCATGGCAGAGCCGGAGGGTCTGGCGGGTGCTCTCGGCCCCGGTCCCCACCAGCAGGACGCTCCCCCGTTCCCGGCGGGCGGCCGCGATCCGCACCAGGTCACGGTGCTCGGCCTGGGTGAGCAGGGGGGATTCCCCGGTCGACCCGGAGATGAGCCGGCCGGCCAGACCGCGCCCGTCCAGCCACTCGAGATGCTGCTCCAGCCCCGGACGGTCCAGGGAGCCGCGCAAAGAAAAAGGGGTCACCACTGCCGGGATGACCCCCTCGAAGCTCGATCGAGCCATGAGTTATGCCTGTCCCTTCCTCAGTCGGCGTCGCCGAACGCCGCCACCGCCTTCTCCACGGTCTCATGCGTCTCGAAGATCGACATGAGCTTGGTGATCATGAGCAGGCTCTGGATCTTGTCCGAGGTGTTGGCCAGCTTCAATTCCCCGCCGGCGCCGCGCAGGGTGGTGAGGGCTCCCATCAGCGCCCCCAGCCCTGAGGAGTTCAGCCACTTCACCTTGCCGAGGTCGATCACCACGAACTTCACACCATCGTGGATGAGCCCCTTCACGTGATCGTGCAGCTCCTTCATCTCCGGACCGCCC
Organism: uncultured Gemmatimonadota bacterium; assembly: GCA_964447955.1. GTDB lineage: Bacteria > Blakebacterota > Blakebacteria > Blakebacterales > CAYUVJ01 > CAYUVJ01. Next base: position 6,287 of record CAYUVJ010000086.1, on the reverse strand, counting down.
ATCAGCTTCCCCTTGATGGTCAGCACCGCGACGCTTCCCTGCATGGTCTCGACGATCTTCACCGTCACACTCCTCCCCAGTAGTCAACCTCAAGCATGTTCAGCAGACGTATTCTCGTTGCTCACCAAGGCAGTGTCAACGTATTCCCGGCAACGCCGCCAGGCTCTGGTCGGCCCCCCGGCCACGGTTATCAGGACCCCCGGTCAGAGCAGACTCCTCTCCGCCCGACCCGACCCTCAGGGCCGGCGCGGATCGCCCTGACCGGCGGTCCGTCCCATGGAGACATCGTGCTGGGCGGGATCCTGTCCCTCGTACTTGCTGGGGCACTTGGTAAGGACCTGGCGGGCCTGGAAGAGACGGCCGTCGAAAGTGCCGATGGCCACCACCGAGACCGCATCCTCGAAGGTGGCCGGCTTCACGCCGTGGAAGGAGACCTCCAGGCTGTCGCCGGTAGTCTCCTCCAGCATCAGGAAGTGGAAGCGGCGTTCCTCGTCGTCGCTGTACCAGGAACGATGATCGGTGGTCAGACCGCCCGTGACCTGCACGCTCTTCCCCTCGGCCTCACGCGCCTCGGCGAAACTCACATATGGGTTCAGCGTGTCTTTGAAGGCCCCCAGTCCCAGGTAGACGAAGGCGGCGATCAGCACCCCTCCGACGATGAGTCGCGTCCGGCTCATATACAGCTCACCTCATCTCCTCGTTTCTCTTCAGACTTCGGCCTCGGGCCCGACGATATCCCGGCTGGCCAGTATCCGTTCGAGTCGCCGCAGGCGCCGGTCGAGACCGAGCAGGAAGAGGAAGAACCCTCCCCAGATGACCAGGACGACGATCGTCGCGTAGAGCAGCTTATCCATGATACACCTCCCGGCGGTAGCGGCGCAGACGCCCCGCGATGGAATAGACCCAGAAGAAGAGGGCGGTCATGCCGATCACCGCGGCGATCAGCACCAGCTGCATGTGCCCATCCATGCCCCCCTGCCCCGAGGTGTTGATAACCGGATCGGGATGGAGGGTGTGCATGATCCGCGGAACCACGAAGATCAGGTAGGGGACGGTGACGAAGGCGACGATGTTGTAGACCGCCGCCAACACCCCCCGTCGCTGCTCGTCGTCTACTGCCGCCCGCAGGGCGAAGTAGGCGCCGTAGATGAGCAGCAGGATGATGATACTCGATTCCCGTGGGTCCCAGTTCCAGTAGACCCCCCACCACTCCTTGGCCCACATCGAACCCGAGACCGTGGCCAGCAGGGTGAAGAGCAGTCCGACCTCGGCGGCCGCCGCCGCCCGGTCGTCCCAGACCAGGTCACGGCTGCGCAGGAAACGGATCGAGACCACCGTGGCGGTCAGGAAGGCGAGGACCGCCCCCCAGGCCACCGGGATGTGGAACCAGGCGATCCGGCTCAGTTCCCCCAGCCCCATCGCTGGGGGGAGCCAGAGGAAGGCCGCGGCGATGACCGCAACCCACCAGAGGCCTATGACGGCCTGCCACCAGCGCATGTGATTCCTCTCTGTAGAGGGTTCTTTTGAATCCGCCTCCCCGGCTTGCGCCGGAACCTTCAGCTCTCCCAGACGGCCTCGAAGAGCAACACCGAGGCGGTGATCATCGCCCCGGCGAACCCCAGGATGCCCCATACGTAGCGGAGTCCCTCGGCCCAGCTCCCCCCTTCCAGCGCCAGGGCCGTCCCCCGCACCTCCAGCAGGAGCAGGGGAAGCAGGATGGGGAAGGCCAGGGCCCCGAAGAGTGGTCCTTTCACCCTCGCCTTGGCGATGATCGCGGCCACGATCGTCGAACCTCCGGCCAGTCCCAGGGTCCCCAGCACCAGCATGAGGACAAAGAGGCCGGAGACGTCGACGTGCACCCCCATGAGCACCAGGAAGAGGGGGCTGAGGACGGCGGTCAGAACCAGCATGAGCAGCCAGTTGAAGGCCAGCTTGCCGCCGAAGACCACCGAGGGTCGGGCGGTCAACCGCAGGGCCAGCGCGGTCTTCGTCTCCTCCTCCTTCACGAAGGTGCGGGCCAGTCCGACGCTGGAAGCGAAGAAGAGGACAACCCAGAGCAGACTCGCGTGGACCTCGGCTTCAAGGGGTGACGGCCCGATACCATACGAGACGACCGCCAGGGTGACCAGCGCGAACATGCCGATGGCCGTGGCCGCGCCGGTCCAGCTCCTCCGGATGCCCGGCTCAGCCGAGGACGAGGTGTTCATCCCCCAGCTCCGTCTCACGGGTGTCGTTGGTGGCCAGCACGATCAACCGGCCCCGTCCGGCGGCCTCCCGGACCAGTGCGGCGGCGGTGGCGAACCCCCGGGCGTCCAGGGTCACCCCGGGCTCGTCCAGCAGCAGGGCGGGCGGGTCGCCGAGCAGGGCGAAGGCCCACTTCAGGCGCTGGCGCATGCCTGAGGAGTAATCGCCGCTGGGGTCGTCCTCCCGGCCCCCCAGTCCGACCCGCTCCAGCAGTCCTTCCAGGCCGGCCGCGGCCGGGTCCAGTCCCCGGAGCCGGGCGAACAGCCGCAGGTTCTCCCGGCCGGTCAGTTCCTCGTAGAGGGCCAGTTCCGGGCTCAAAAAGCCGATTCCGGCCCGCCGCTCGGCCGCTCCCCAGAGCCGACCCTCCTGGTGCCATTCCACCCGGCCCGAGGTGGGCCGCTCCAGTCCGGCCAGACAGCGCAGCAGGGTGCTCTTCCCGGTCCCGTTGGGACCGGTGATCACCAGGACCCGGCCGGGACGGGCCTCCAGGTCGAGGTCGCTCAGGACCCGGCGCGGACCGTAACGCTTCGAGAGGGTTCGGACGGAGAGTTCCAGCATGGCCGGGTCAGGATATCAATCGAGGCGCAGGACGACCATCGTCAAGTCGTCTCCCACCTCGCGGTCGCCGCTGTGGGTCTCGACCGCGATGCGCAGTTCCTCGAGCACTTCACGGGCGCTCCGGCCGATGACCGTGGCGGCCACATCGACGATGCGCTCCTCGCCGAACATCTCGCCGGCGGCGTCCTCGGCCTCGATGAGACCGTCGGTGTAGAGCAGCAGCACGTCCCCCGGCTCCAGTTCGGCCTGTCCTTCCTGATACTCCGAACCGGGGAGCCAGCCCAGCACGATCCCCCCCTCGGTCAGCAGGCGCGGTTCCTCGCCGGGCCGCAGCAGCAGGGGGGGAAAATGGCCGGCGTTGGAGTAGCGCAGCAGCATCTGCGAGCGGTCGAGCACCCCGTAGAAGAAGGTGGCGTAGCGCCCGACCCCGGTGTTCTCGCAGAGCAGGTCGTTCAGCCGGGCCATGATCTGGGGCAGGTTCAGCGCCCCCCGGGTGAGGGAGCGGAACGAGGCGTAGAGACTGGCCATGAGGATGGCCGCCGGAGTCCCCTTCCCCGAGACGTCCCCGATCGCGATCCCGAGCCGGGCCGGCCCCAGCGGCACCAGGTCATAGAGGTCCCCCCCTACACTCCGGCTCGGACGCATGTAGGCGGCGGCCTCGACCCCCTTCATCTCGGGCATCGAACGGGGGAGCAGGGCCCGCTGGATCTCCCAGGCCAGTTCGAGTTCCTGTTCTAGACTGCGCTTCTGCCGAGCCTCCTCGTAGAGCCGGGCGTTCTGCAGGGCGATGGCGGCCTGGTTGCCGAAGCGCTGGAGCCGGCGCAGGTCCTTGCGGGTATAGGCCCCCAGCCGGTCGCTCTCCAGGTTGATGACGGCCAGGATGCGCCCCTCCACGGTGACCGGGAGCACGATCTCACTGCGGGTGCTCGGTCGGGCGGCCACGTACCAGGGATCGTCGCGGACGTCCGAGACCAGGATGGGCCGGGCGGTCTCGGCCGCGCGGCCGACCAGTCCCTCACCGATACGCAGGCCCACCTCGTCCAGCACCGTCTCATCGTACCCGCGCACGATATGGTGCTCGATCCGTCCCTGCTCGCCGTCCACCAGGAAGATGCCCGCGGCGTCGTAGCCCACCACCCGGGCCAGCCCGTCCATCACCGTCTCCAGCAGCTGGTCACGGTCGAGGGCGGCCGAGATCCGGCTGCCGACCTCGAAGAGCAGGTCCTTCTCCAGCGACTCACGGCGGGCCAGGGAGTAGAGCCGGGCGTCCTCGATGAGCACCGCCAGCCGGGCCAGCAGGAGCATCAGGGTCTCCTGCAGGCGTCCGGCCCCCCGGCGACGGTGCTGCGGGGTCACGAAGAGCACCCCGGTGAGCGCACCGGCGGTGTGCATCGGAACCGCCCAGACCTCCGGCTCCCCCCCCAGACGGTCGAGCAGCAGGCGTTCGGCCCCGTCCAGGGTCGACCGGCGGTCGGGGAAGACCGAAGGTTCGCAGGCCTGGGCCAGGCCGGCGGCCAGCGGTCCCTCTTCGGCCAGGGCGAGGTCGGCCGGGAGTTCCTCGGAGAACCCCCGGGTGGCCGTCAGCCGCAATACCCCTTCCTCTTCCTCGGGCAGGAAGAGGGCCAGCCGGGCTCCCCCGGTCAATCCCTCCAGTCCGTCCATCACCCGGGTCAGCATCGGGTCGAGTTCGAAGAGTCCTATGCAGGAGCGGAAGAGTTCGTCGGCCGCCCGGTGGAGTCGGTCGAGTTCGGGACGCAGCAGACGCTTGTTGAAGGCGTAAAGGCGACGCTCGACCGGACTGTAGAGGCTCACCGGAACCACGACGATGACTGCGAACAGGAGGAGTTCCAGGGCCAGCGGGATACTCCGGAATGGGACGGTCCAGGCGATATGCAGGCGGTTGAGGACATAGGCCACCGCCACCAGCACCACCACCAGGATGGTGTCGGTCACGGTCCCGGCCAATCGGTCGCGGTTCCAGTTCATGCGCTCAAGTTACTCCCTCAGGCGAGGCCCGCCAGCCGCAGCAGGGCCCAGAGCCCGAGGCCGGCGGCGATGAGCACGGTCAGGGCGCCGGCCAGGTTGGCCCCCCATCGGTTGGCCTGCTCCCCAAGCCGCCGACGGTCGTTGGCCGCCCACAGGAGGAACACGGCCACCAGCGGCAGGAGCAGGCCGTTGGCCGCCTGGGCCAGGGTGATGGCCGGCACCGGCTGGACCCCCAGGGCGCCGAAGAGGATCCCGGTCCCCACCACCGCCAGGGCGATGAGGCGCTGTCCTCTTCCCTGCAGGCCGGGCTTCCAGCCGAGTATCCCCTGGGTCGCGTATGCCGCCGCCATAGGCGCGGTCAGAGCCGAGGAGACCCCGGCCGCCAGCAGGCCCACCGAGAAGAAGACGGTGGCCCGGTGGCCCAGCAAGGGCTCCAGCTGGCGGGCCATGTCGGCCGCCGAGGCCAGATCCGCTCCCCCCCCTTCCGGACGGTGGAAGGCGGCGGCCGCGGTCAGCACGATAGCTCCCGAGACCACCCCGCCCAGCAGGATGGTGATCACCGCGTCCAGCCGGGCCGCCCCCAGGTCGGCGGTCCCGTGGAAGCGTTCCCCCACCGCCGCCGCATGCAGGAAGAGGTTGTAGGGGACCACGGTGGTGCCGATCAGGGCGACCGCCAGATAGAGCGAGGAGCCGTCCAGTCGGGGGACGAACGCCCCCCGCACCACCGCGGCGAGATCCACCCCGGTCAGGGCCAGGGTCCCCAGGAAGGCCAGGCTCATCAGCACCACGGTGCCGACCAGGAGGCGTTCCAGCAGGCGGTAGGATCCGAACCAGAGCAGGCCCCCCGCCACCAGGCCGGTCAGGGGGACGAGCAGCCGGGGGCTGCCCAGACCGAGGGCCTGGAGCCCGAGTCCCGCCCCCAGCAGGTTGCCGGTCTCGTAGGCGGCACAGCCGAAGGTGACCGCGATCAGCACCAGGGCGCCGGCCAGCCGGCGAGCACCGGGCGCGGCGACGTTTTCGCGGATGGCCTCGGCCAGCCCCCGTCCCGAGACCACTCCCAGCCGCAGGCTCATCTCCTGCAGGACCAGAGTGGCCAGGATGCTGAAGGTCAGGGCCCAGAGCAGGCCCGTACCGAGCCGGGCTCCGGCCAGCGAGCAGGTCGTGACCGTACCGGGGCCGATGAAGGCGGCCGCGACCAGGGCCCCGGGGCCCAGTCGGAAGCGACTACCCTCAGCGGGACGGGCCATAGGCGATCATCGAGATCTCCACCCGGGCACCCGGCGGCAGCACCACCGAGCGGCCGGCCGGGGCGGTGGCCGGGCCGGCCGGTTCCGAGGGGCTGCGGGTCAGGTAGAAGACGCTGATGTAGATCCCGACCAGCAGGACCGCACCGGCCAGCAGGGAGAGTGCGCGGTTCATGGCAGGCCTCCGATGTTCCGGTTACCGAAAGGGGTGACGGTAGGGAGGACGACGGTCATTCGACCGGCGGGATGGTCTCG
>CAYUVJ010000085.1:0-8409 GCA_964447955.1 uncultured Gemmatimonadota bacterium | reverse complement strand
GCCACAAGATAGAAAAGATGGTGGGATGCCCAACAAAGCATTAGCCCCACCCACCCGAGGTGCTAGCTTTATCTTTGTATTCAGCGGGTCGTGATCGATATAATGGTCGTATGACAAGAGCCCTATCGATGGGAGGCCGAATGGAAACGGTGACCGTATCACCAAAGTACCAGGTCGTTATTCCCAAGAGCATAAGGGAACAACTCAGACTCCGCCCTGGGCAAAAGGTCCAAGCCATCCTCTATGAGAATCGCATAGAGCTGGTACTTGTCCGTCCACCCAAGAAGGTCAAGGGATTCCTGAAGGGAATAGACACGGAAGTTCCCCGCGATCAGGATCGCCTATGAACGTAGTCGATTCATCAGGATGGCTTGAGTACTTCGCGGATGGGCCTAATGCCGGGTTCTTTGCCAAAGCAATAGAGGGCACCTCAGAATTAGTGGTTCCAACGCTTAGCCTGTACGAAGTCTTCAAGCGGGTCCTCCAGCAGAGGGGTGAAGGTGACGCTCTCCAGGCCGTGGCGATCATGCAGCAGGGCAGAGTCATGGAATTGACCAGCTCGATCGCGCTCTCGGCAGCGCGCATTAGTATCGATTTTGGGATCCCAATGGCAGACAGTGTGATACTGGCGACAGCCCGTTTATGGGATGCAACTCTTTGGACTCAAGACGCAGATTTCAAGAATGTCCCGGGAGTCAAGTTCACCCCGAGTAAGAAACGGGGGGGCTAACACGGCGATTGAGCCGGGTCATTCGCCCGGCTCATCGCCAAAAACGTTAGAAAGATCACCTCACCCATGATTCTGAACTTGCCCCATAGGTCGGACGTAATTACAATGTAATCACACTGTTCCAGGGAGAATACATTGTGAAAACGCGACTTGTGAGAATTGGGAATTCGCGGGGAGTCCGTATCCCTAAGCCGATTCTGGATCAGACTGGTCTTGAGGATGAAGTCACACTCACTGTAACTGAACGTGGCATCATCATCGAGGCAACCGACAAGCCCAGACATGATTGGGCGGACGCTGCTCGATTGCTCAACGAACGAGGCGAGGATGGTCTGCTCGACGAGTTGACACCAACGGCTTTCGATCAGGATAAATGGGAATGGGAGTGACACCTAAGCGGGGTGACATATTCCTAGTCTCCCTTGATCCTACCGAAGGAAGAGAGATAAAGAAGACTCGCCCCTGTCTTTTAGTCTCCCCTGACGAGTTGAATACTCAACTCAACACATTCCTTGTAGCTCCCATGACCACAGGTGGACACCCCTACCCCTTCAGAATCACCTGCCGATTTCGAGGGCGACAGGGATACATAGTGCTCGATCAGCTTCGGACTGTAGATCGCGTCCGTCTAATCCGGCGTCTAGGTCGGATCTCACCCGGGGCGATCAAAGCAACACTTAGAACTCTTCAGGAGATGTTTGCTGAATAGCCTTTGACTTGCTAACAAGGCGATTGAGCCGGGGCATGCGCCCGGCCCATCGCCAAAGACGTTAGCGCGATTCCATCGCTTGCATGCTATAACGGGTACCGTTATAATATAGGTCATGATAAGATCCTTCGCGGATAGTGCGGCTGAAGATCTGTTCAACGGGTTGTCCACTCGGAGGGTTCGCCAGGCCTGCCCGAAGGAACTGTGGCCGGTTGTCTGGCGAAAGTTGGCGCAATTGAACCGTGTTCAAGGGCTCCGCGAATTGAACGTTCCTCCGGGAAACCGCGTACAGCGTTTGCGTGGTGATCGTGCAGGACAGTACAGCATCCGGATCAATGACCAATACCGGATATGTTTCAAATGGGAGGATGGCTATGCCGACGATGTCAAAGTCACAGACTACCACTAAGGAGTCCTCGGGTGGTGCACTGGTACGGCGTCGTCTTCCGACACACCGTCCTCCCACGCATCCCGGGGAAATTTTGCTTGAAGAGTTTCTCAAGCCACTAGGGATCAGCCAGTCGGCTTTCGCCCGACAACTCGGGGTATCCTTCCCTCGACTGAATGAGATCGTTAATGGAAAGCGTAGCGTTACAACAAACACCGCGCTTCGTCTAGCCCAGGTGACGGGCATGAGTGCAGAGTTCTGGCTTGGTTTGCAGCAGGATTGTGATCTCTGGCATGCCCTCCGTTCTGAGGAAGCCGATGAGATCGCAAACCTGGAACCTCTTGTCAATTCGAAGAAGAGCACACGCTAACAAGGCGATTGAGCCGGGGCATGAGCCCGGCTCATCGCCAAAGACGTTAGATTTCTTGTCAAGGAGTATCCAAAATAAAGTACGCAGACGTCGTAAATGTCCTCTCAGAGAAAGACTTCTATAAATTCGTTTACCAACATTACGAGCCATCCCGATATGAAAGTGACGAATTAACTGATGATCGATTTGTTGAGGGCACTTACTTTTCTCACGTGTGCCAGACACGATGCTATTTAGTTTATAGGGAAATCATTAATCGTCTATCAGTTGATAGCAGAATTCTCGATATAGGGCTGTTCCCTGGGACAATTATAAGACAATTAAAAGCATTGTTAGAAGATAGCATTTACTGTTATGGAATCGGTCTAAATGTGTGAGAGCGTTTTCGATGCTGTTATTGCCACAGAAATACTGGAACATCTTATATCCCCTCTGGAACTCGTATCCGAAGGTGCACGCGACTGACGTGCAGGAAGTCAGACGCAGGACAGGTTGCTCACCTTACTGAGGCAGGGTTATGCGCAACACTCTGGCCACAGGTAATCCCTGATCGGTACCCAAGCCGAACAGGTCGCTCCCTCGGACAACAACCGTTCTCGGCTCGACCGGCAGCATAACACGCCCCAGGTATCGTCCTTCCGCGCTGAACACATCGGTCGGCCATCGATCATCGATCGATTCGCCGGTGCGTTGCACCAGAATCTGGCCGTCAGGTCCTTCGGCCATGCCGAGGATCGAAACACGGTCCCGCAGCCAGTCGAGCCCTTCCGCGAACGCCTCCTGTCCGGGTTCGTCGAATCTTGCCGTTGTCCTGTCATCCACCGTTCCCGGGATCGATTCCGTCTCATGCACCCAGCGAAAGCGCGACACGGGAACTCGACGGGACAGGTCGACCTCCGTGATCCAATCCTCCAACCAGCTGGCCACGTAGCATTTGTTCCCCTGCGTGCTTACGACCTGGTCCTTGAGGAGAGCCGCATCGACCATACCGAACTGCAGTATCATCTGGTGCACTCTCAGCATCGGCTCATGCGGGATCGAGGCCAGCGTGTCCACACCTGCTCCTTGAACATCTCCGACCAGAACATGAGATGTGATGACGTCGCGGGCTTCCCGATCACGGCGGGAGGAAGAAGTGGCCCAGAAGAGCTCGTCTACGAGGAAACCAACGGTGCGAGGGGTCGTGCCCAGCATGATCGGATGATTGCCGGCAATCGTCTCCACCGTGAGCAGCTCACCGGAGGTCGTCCATTCCTGCCGGCGAGGCGGCCACCCGCTCCAGAGCTCGAAGGAACGCCCTCCAGTCGGACGCATCACCCACCCGAAATGACTCGGAGTAAGATCTCCCGGTCCTCCGCCGGGTTGGGAGAACGATGCCACATGGCTGCCATGAGCATCATAGACACGCAGCTGGAGTGGTTTGTCGTCTCCGATGACGATCGAGCCATCCGGCATCACGGTCAGGACGAACGGGGAGCGCAACAGGTACGCGTCATCCCCCGAGTCTGAGCCGATCTCAAAACGGATGCTGTATCGCCACGGGGGTGGGAGCGGCTGATCGGAACGATCCACGATGGCCGGGACCGATCCCCAGGCCACTGAAGAGAGGTCTCGCGAATCCTGTCTGCTACATCCACCGGACAAGAGGATGACGCAGCAAACGACTATCATCGGAAGCGATAGACTGGAGCCTTTTCTCATCAACATTCCTCTGCGGTTCGAACACGACTGGATCATACTGAAGGATCGCGGCCCAGGAGAATCCGTGATCAGTAGAGATATACGCACTGGGTTCCTTATTGTTCTTCTGAATGGGAATGCAGACGTCGAAGTGGAGACCTAGAATGGCGACAGCGGTCCGGGCAACACCGTCCGTTCGCAGGGCATCTACGAGGTCGGCCCGCCGCGACGACAACCAGATGCTGTGGCAGACCCCGGACCCGGTGGGGTTCGTACTCGGGATGCCCCTGGAGGCCGAGCCGGGGCGACGCTTCGTCTATTCCAACGGCTCGGCGGTGGTCGTCGGGGCGATCCTGGCGCAGGCGACCGGGATAGAGGTCGAGGACTTCGCCCAGCATGAGGGAGATGTCATGAAGAGAAGTCCACTGCAGGTTCTGCCTGGGGTCGGGCCGAGCATCGCCCGGGATCTGACCGACCGGAATGAGGGTCTGGCCCGGGAGGCCCTCACCCCCCCAGTCGGATCATCTCCAGGCGGTCGCGGCCGGCCGCCCGGTATCCCTTCAGTCTGACCGGGTCGGCGAAGCGCTCCTCGGAGTAGCGGTCGGCACGGGCGGACCAGACATGGTTGATGATCTCGCGGAGCTCCTCGTCCCCCGCCCCACCCCGCAGCAGTCCCTTCAGATCGGTCCCGGAGGCAGCGAAGAGACAGGTGACGAGCTGACCCTCGGCCGGGGCACTCCCCCTGGGCTCGGAGACCTGCTCCAGGTCCCAGGTCGCCCGCACCCGGGCCAGGACATCGTCCCAGGGCGTCGGTGGGCATGGACGCTCCGCCGGTCCTCAGCGGTAGTAGGGGTTGGAGCCGGTGGAGTGATCGGTCAGGTCGATGACCTCTTTGATCTCAGGCACTGCCTCGAGCAACTGGGCCTCGACCCCGTCCTTGAGGGTCACCCGGGCCATGCCGCAGCCCTGGCAGCCCCCGCCCATGGTGACGTAGGCCACTCCGTCCCGTACGTCCTGCAGGATGACGTAGCCGCCGTGCATAGCGATGCCGGGGTTGATGTTCTCATCCAGCACCTGCTGGACCTTGGCCGCAACCGGTTCCTTCCAAGCGGCGTTGGGATTCTCGATCTTGAAGCCCCGTCGCCCGTCCTCGTTCACGTAGTCGACCGAAGCACCCTCCAGGTTGGGGATGCTGACCGGGTCGATGAGGACCTGGAATGGGCCAACGTCGACCGCGGTGTCCTCTTCCCTGGCGTCGTCCTGTTTGATGAAGGCCATGTCGTAACGGAACCCTCCGGGGCCCCGTCCGAGGACCGCCAGCCGGAGCGCAAGTTCCGGTTCGTTCTCATCGTCCATGAGCCGCTTGATCTCAGCCACCGCGCTGTCGCTGAACTTCACCACTTCGGTACTCCTTTTCACGGCAGGTTGTTGTAGCCGGAGAGCTTGTTGCGCCGGCTCGGGTGCTTGAGTTTGCGCAGTGCCTGAGCCTCGATCTGGCGGATACGCTCACGGGTCACATTGAAGATGTTGCCGACCTCTTCCAGGGTGCGGGGCTGTCCGTCTCCCAGCCCGAAACGCAGCCGGATGACCCGCTCTTCGCGTGCGGTCAGGGTGGAGAGCACCTTGTTCATCTGTTCCTGGAGCATGTAGGCGGCCGCGTTCTTGGCCGGGGAGTCGGCCTTGGGGTCCTCGATGAAATCGACCATCTGCGACCCCTCGTCGTCGCCCACCGGCTTGTCCAGGCTGATGGGATTGTGGGCGACCTTGAGCACCGTTCGCAACTTGGTGATGGGCATGTCGAGGCGTTCGGCCAGTTCGTTGATGGTCGGCTCCCGACCGTTCTCCTGAACCATGGCCCGGCTGGAGCGCAGGATCTTGTTGATGGCCTCGATGGTGTGGACCGGCACCCGGATGGTCCGGGCCTGGTCGGCGATGGCCCGGGTGATGGCCTGACGGATCCACCAGGTGGCATAGGTCGAGAACTTATAGCCCTTCTTGTAATCGAACTTCTCGACCGCCCGCATCAGGCCGGCGTTCCCCTCCTGGATGAGGTCGAGGAACTCCAGACCACGGTTGGTGTACTTCTTGGCGATGGAGATGACCAGCCGGACGTTGGCCTCGACCATCTCCTCCTTGGCCTGTTCCCGCTCCAGCTCCAGACGCCGGATCTTGAGCAGGTCTTCCCGCAGGCGGTTCATATCGGTGCCGGCGTCCTGTTCGATCCGGCGGACCCGGCGGTCGATGTTGGCGATCTCCCGGGCCAGATCGCCCAGCAGTTCCTTCTTCAACCCGGTCCGGGATTCCAGCTTGTTTCGCTCAGCGGCCGGGGTGGACTTGCGGGTGAACCGGCGGATCTCCTCCTGCTCGGCCCCTACCTTGTCCTCGATAGCCTGGATCTCGGCGGCGGTACCTTCCATGGCCTCGAGCTGGGATTCCATGTCCTCGACCATCACATCCATCCAGTTGGGATGGATGTTCATCTTGTTGAAGATCTCCCAGCAGCGCTCGCAGACCTCGGCGAACTTGGCATCCAGTGATTCCCGCCGCTTTTCCGAGCGGCTCTTGCGCAGTTCCGCGCGGACGTTGTCGACCGCCCTGGCCCGCTTCTCCAGATCGGTCACCAGGTCGAGGAAGCGGTCCTTGGCCGGACCGGAGCAGCCGTCCCGCAGCTCCCCATCCACCACTTCGTCCACCCGGAGCTTGCCGGCCCGGACCCGCCGACCCAGGCTGGAGACCTGCTCATAGGCGGCCCGGTTACGCAACAGGGTCCGCTCGATCCCGTGCTGGGCGTTCTCGATCCGCCGGGCGATCCGGATCTCCCCTTCCCGGTCCAGCAGGGGGACCCGACCCATCTCCCTCATGTAGATCCAGACCGGGTCGTCGAACTTCATCCGGCTCAGAGCGTCGTCGGTCCTCTCCCTGCGGAGGGTGCCCTCACCCCCCTCTTCCTCGAACTCCTCCCATTCCTCGTCGTCCGAGCGGGTCCGGCGGGTATATCCCGCGGCAGGGCCCTCTCCCTCCTCTTCCTTGTCCGAGTCCTCCTCTTCGTCCTCGGTGGCCAGTTCCCCTTCCTTCGGACCCTCCCCGGCTGGCTCCTTCTCGACCTCGTAGGAGTCCAGGTCCTCCTCATCGACCAGGTCGACACCCTGCTCCCGCAACCCTTCGTAGACCGTATCGATCTGATCGGGGTCGTCGAAATCGTCCGGGAGCAGTTCGTGTACCTGCTGATAGGTCATGATCCGCTTGTTGCGGATCGCCGCCTTCAGCTTCTCGAGACCTCTGCGTTCGAACAGTTCCATCAGTGGCGCATCTCCTGATATTCCTTGAGCAGACGGGCAAGGGTCTGTTCGTCACCGGCCCGGCGTGCCTGTTCGATAGACTCCCGCAATCTTCGCCGCTGAGTCTTCAGTCGGCGTCCTTCCACCGCTCGCAGCAACTCCGCCCCACTCTCTTCTGTCGGAGGGTCCTCCCGGGTCAGCAACCCGGCCAGCAGACCCCGCCCTTCGGCGTCGAGCCGCTCCATGAGCCGACCGGTGTCGAGCCGGCCGCTCGTCGCCCACAGTCCGGTCACTTCCAGGAACAGCGCCCGGGCCCGCGAATCGTTGAAATCCTCCGGATCGAGTCCTTCAAGGAGGCGTTCACGATCGGGACCTTCACGCAGCAGCCCGGCCAGCAGACCGGCTTCCAGACCCGTCAGCGGTTCGGCCCGTCGATACTCCTCGGACCGGGGGACCGGCGGTGGGGCCGACTGCCGGGCCAGCTGCTCCATCTCCCGCTGCAGCAGTCGGGTCTCCAGACCGATGGCGCCGGCCAGCTGCTCCAGGTTCATCGCCTGCCGCAGGCGGTCGCTGTCGGCGGCCAGGAGTTCGAGCAATCCGCGCACCGCCTCGGCCCGTTCCCCGGGCGGGCGTTCGGTGATCGGCGGTTCGAGCCTGCCGAGATAGAAATCCACCACCCCCTCGGACCGCTGCAGCCGGCTGCGGAAGCTCTCGGGACCTTCGGCGCGGACGAGCGTGTCAGGGTCCTCACCGGCCGGCATGGGCACGAAGCTCACGTCCAGTCCTTCCCGGACCAGGCTGGCGAAGGAACGCCAGGCAGCTTTCATGCCGGCCGCGTCGGCGTCGAAGACCAGCACCACCCGCTTGACCAGGCGCTTGAGGATCTGGGCCTGCTGGTCGGTGAAAGCCGTACCGCTGGCCGCCACCGCCCCGGTCAGGCCGGCCTGATGGAGACTCAGGACATCGAAATAGCCCTCCACCAGGACCGCCCGGTCGCCCTTCAGGATGGTCTCCACCGCCTGCGGAAGGCCGTAGAGCACCCGGCTCTTCTGGTAGAAGGCCGTCTCGGGCGAGTTCAGGTATTTCGGGCCCTCGGTCTCGTCGGAGAGGAGTCGGCCACCGAACCCTATGACACGTCCGCGCCGGTCCAGGAAGGGGAAGACCAGCCGGTCGCGGAAGACGTCGTAGTGACCGCCCCCTTCCCGGTGTTTGACCAATCCGGCCTGGGCGGCCACCTCGATGGGGAAGTTCTGT
>CAYUVJ010000084.1:0-8467 GCA_964447955.1 uncultured Gemmatimonadota bacterium | reverse complement strand
CCTCTGGAAGAGGACGGCCGCAGCGACCGCATGGAAGCAGTGTGAAGGGTCCGGGTCGGGGACGCCGAAGACCAGCATCGCCTCGTCCCCGATGTACTTGTCGACCGACCCCCCGTAGGCGGCGGCGATGCGCGGGATGGTCGAGAAGTAGTCGTTGATGAGTTCGGCCACCGCATCGGGCTCCAAGCCTTCGGAGAGTTCGGTGAACCCGGCAATGTCGGCGAACAGGACGGTCCCCATGACGCGCGATCCGCCCAGTTTGACCTCCTTGAGGTCGGCCAGGAGTCGGCGGGCCACCTGGGCCGGCACGTAACGGGAGAAGACGTCCTCGACCCGGGACTTGGCCAGCAGGCCCTCGGCCATCTGGTTGAACGAGTTCATCAGCCGTCCGACCTCATCGCGGCGCTGTCCCTTGAAGCGCGCCTCGAGGTCCCCCTCCTCGATCGCCGAACTCATCGCGATCAACTCATGGATGGGCCGGGAGAGTCTCCGTCCCACCACCACCGAGAGGACCAGTCCGAACAGGATCATGGCCGCCGTGGCCGAGTAGATGGCCCGTCGGGAGCGCAGCAGGGCGGTGTTCAGGGCGGCCCGGTCGAAGGTCACCAGGGCCTGCCCCACCAGGGTCTCCCCGAAGCGGACGGCCCGTCGGAAGGTCACCCGGTCGGGCTCCCCCCCAACCCTCCCGTCCTGGCGCCAGTCCTGCATGCCGGTGTCGGTTTCTCCGTCGTCGCTGAAAGTGCCGGCAGCCGGCAGGTCCCCCTGCCCGAACACGACCCGGCTCTGCGGATCGAGCAGGGCGGCTCCCTGGAGTCCCTCCTCCCGCAGGATGCTGGTGACCAGGAGTTCCATACGCAGGTCGTCCCCGGCCAGCAGGGGTTCCCGGGAGGACTCGGCGAGCTGTCCGACCGAGGCGTGTCCGAGACGGGCGATCTGCACGTGGATGAGGTCCCGCTGGTTGCGCAGGATGGTGAATCCGAGCACCCCCATACTCCCCCCGATCACCACTGCGATGGCCAGGGCGAACTTGAAGTCGATGGGGATGTAGTAGCGCTGGAGGGCACGGAGGCTGGCGGTCAATCCCTGCAGTGAGCGCAGCAGGGTCCTCACCAGCCTCGCACCCGTCGCGAGAAGGTCCTTCCTTATCCGGTCAAGACCCCGGACCCATCCGTTCGGCGTCATGATGCCTCCTGTACGGGTCCGTCATGATATCGTGGTCAGACCGAAGGGGCGATCACTCTTCCCCGCCGGCTCCCGACGCGATGTTGCGACTGCGTTCTATAGACTGCAGGGCGAGGTACTGCTCACCGAACTTGTCGAGATGCATCAGTTGCGTCTCGAACTGGTCGGCGTGACCCTCTTCATCCATTACCAGGTCCTCGAAGATCTTCTTGGAGGCCGAGTCGGCGTTCTTCGAGCACTCCAGAGCGTACTTGTTGTAGTCCAGGACGGCGGTCTTCTCCATCTCCATCGCCTTCTCGAGCATGGCCCGCACGTCATGAATCTTCTCGACGTCGTGCGAGGTGACTATCTCGACCTCACCGCCCAGGAAGAGGATCCGCTCGGCGAACTCCTCGACGTGCAGCATCTCCTGGATGGCCGTGCGCTTGAAGATGCCGGCCAGCAGGTCGTAGCCCAGGTCGTCGCAGTGAAAGTGGAAGTACATATACTGGTGGACGGCCCAAAGCTCGTCGGCGGCCCCCTTGTTCAGCAGCTCGATACTCTTTTCATGCATTCCTGATAACTCCTGTTGCTGGTTGTACGGCCGCCCGGCGGCCACATCGAGGTATCTGTTTCCAACGATACCGTTCCGAAGCGGTCCGGTCCACCAGCACCGACACATACCCGTCTTGCCCCTGCCGATGGCGGATGATAGTGTCCCGTGTCACGGGTCCTTCGGACCGCTGTCCCGGACCACGGACCCGACCGGCATACCGATAGCCCCTGGACCAAGGAGAGACCTGCATGTCGGGTACCGAAACCGCCCCGGGACAACTCGCTTCCCGACAGCCCCCCACGGTCTACCGCTGGCTGGTGCTGGTCGTCATCAGTCTGGCGATGTTCGGGAACTACTACGTCTACGACAGCATCGCCCCCATCGCGGACATCCTGAAGGCCGACCTGGGCTTCACCGATGAGAACATCGGCAGTCTCTACTCGGTCTACAGCATCGCCGCGGTCATCGTGCTGATCCTGGGCGGCATCATCATCGACCGGATCGGGACTGCCCGCTCCACGATGATCTTCGCCACCATCTGCACCATCGCGGCGCTGGTCAATGTCCTCTCCCCCGACCTCAAGGTGATGCTGACCGCCCGTTTCCTGCTCGGGCTGGGGGCGGAGCCGCTGATCGTGGCCATCACCACCGCCCTGGCCAAGTGGTTCAAGGGCAAGGAGCTCAGTTTCGCCTTCGGCATCAACCTGACCATCGCCCGGCTGGGATCGGTAGCCGCCGACAACTCCCCCACCTGGGCGGGATCTTTCTATGACGGTTGGCAGGGACCGCTCTGGGTAGCGGCGATGATCGGACTGCTCTGCATCATGGGGGCAGCCGGATACTGGATCCTGGAGGCCCGGGCCGAGAAGAAATGGTCCCTGGGGGAGGCCGGGCAGACCGACAAGCTGGTCTGGTCGGACTTCTTCCGCTTCAGTCGCTCTTTCTGGTTCATCGTGGCTCTCTGCGTGACCTTCTATTCGGCCATCTTCCCGTTCCGCAGTTTTGCCATCAAGTTCTTCATCGAGGGACACGGACTCACCCGGGAGACCGCCGGTTTCTACAACAGTCTGCTCCCCATGTCGGCCATGATCGCCACCCCGCTGTTCGGCCTGCTGGCCGACAAGATAGGCAAGCGCGCCCTGATGATGATGGTCGGGGCGATCCTGCTCATGCCGGTCTATCTGATCATGGCCTACCAGTGGCTCCCGCTGGGCGTGCCCGTGGCCATGATGGGCATCGCCTTCTCCATGATCCCGGCTGTGATGTGGCCCTCGGTGGCCTACATCGTCGACCAGCGGCGGCTGGGCACGGCCTACGCGGTCATGACCCTGATCCAGCAGATCGGGGTGGCGGTGATGAACTGGCTGATCGGGCGGACCAACGACCTGGCCGGGGCCAGTGCCCTCGACCCGTCCGGGTATATCCCGGGGATGTGGATCTTCAGCACCCTGGGCTTCCTGGCCTTCTTCTTCGCCGTCATGCTGCGCCGCTCCGAGAAGGGGCCCGGCGGGCACGGGCTGGAGGAGATCAGGGCTTGAAGGAATAGTGGCGCCACTGGAGGCACCCCCTGGATCGGGGGGTCCCAACGCCACCGAGACGTAACGACAACAAGAGCCCCGCGGCCGGCAACGGTCGCGGGGCTCGGCTTTCCAGGCTCCAGTTTCCCTCGGGTCGGATGCTCGGAGCGGTAGGATCCGCTATTCGGACGTGAGCGCGTCGACCGGGTCGACACGGGTCGCCCGACGAGCCGGCAGGGCGCAGGCCAGCAGGGCCACCAGGCCCAGCACCACGGCGACCGCCAGATAGACCGAGGGCGCCGTCGGGGCCACCCCGTAGAGCTGGGAGCGAATCAGCCCGACCAGGGCAAGGGCCCCGGCCAGCCCGACAGCCATCCCGACCAGCAGTACCTGAGCCCCCTGCCAGAGCACCATCCGGAAGAGGCGTTCAGGACCCGAGCCCAGGGCCATACGGATCCCGATCTCCCGGGTCCGCTGGGTGACCACGTAGACCAGCACCCCGTAGATCCCCACCGCCGCAAGGAAGAGGGCGAGCACCGCGAAGACCCCCAGCAACATCATGGGGGATCGGCGCGCCTGCAGCGACTCGTTGATGCGTCCGCTCATCGTCATGACGTCGAAGAGCGGCAGGTCGGGGTCGATGGCGTTGATCCGAGTCCGTACGGCGCCGGTCAGGGTAACCGGGTCGGTCCAGGTCTTCACCGCCAGGGTCAGGAAGCCGGGGATGTCTTGCGGGAGGTTCAGATAGTACGCACCGGGGCCCTCCCCGGGACTGGTGGTGAGGTCGTTCAACCGGATACTCCCCACCACCCCGATGATGGTCAGGTAGTCCGACTCACTGATCTCCATGCCCGGAACCCCCATGTACATGCGCTTGCCCAACGCATCTCCATCCGGCCAGTAGCGATTCGCCAGCCATTCGTCGATGACGATCACCGGTTGCGACCCCACCTGGTCCCGTTCCTCGAAGGTGCGACCCTCCCGGAGCGGGATCCCCAGGGTTTCGAAGTAGCCGGGACTGGCCGTCGTCCGATACGGAGAGAGGACCGATTCACCCGGACGGATCTCGTAGCCTTCCGGCACGATGACACTCGAACTGTTGCTGCCGCCGAAGGGGAGCATGCTGGTCAGGGCCGCCGTCTCGACCCCCGGCAGGGCTCGCATATCTTCCAGGAGCCGGGCTGCGAACTGACGTCGACTGTCGCCATCGGGATAGCGGGTCTCCGGGGGTACGAGCTGGCCCGTCAGGATCCTCTCGGGTGCGAATCCGGGATCCACCTCGAGCACCTGGCGGAAACTGGTGAACATCAGTCCGGCACCGATCAGCAGGATGAACGCGACCGCCACCTGGGAGCCGACGAGCAGGCTGCGCAGCAGCACCGCTCCCTTGCCCGAGGTGCCGGTGCGTCCCTCCTGCCGGAAGACCCCGGTCAGGTCATTACGGAAGACCTGCAAGAGCGGGAGCAGACCGAAGAGGACCCCTACCACCAGGGCCATGGCCAGGGTGAAGAGCAGAACCCGGCCGTCCAGTACGATCTGGGCGCTGCGGGGAAGCTCGTTCGCCCCCAGGGTCTCCATGAAACGGATACCGGTCAGCGCCAGGGCGAGTCCCAGGCCGCCCCCCAGCAGGGCGAGGGTCACACTCTCGGTCAGCAGTTGCCGGCTCAGACGCAGGCGGCCGGCGCCGATCGCCGCCCGGGTGGCCAGTTCCCTCAGGCGGGTGTTGGAGCGGGCCAGCATCAGATTGGCGATGTTGAGTGTGCCGATCAGCAGGACGAAGAGGACCCCGGCCCAGAGCAGGTAGAGCATCGGCCGGACCTCGCGCAGCATCCACTCCTGCAGGGGGAATAGCTCGGTGTGGAAACCGGCATCTTCCAGGAGCTGTTTCCCGCTGGGGATGGGGGATTGCTCGGTCAGGGTCTGGTCCAGGGCGTCGACCTGGTTCTGAGCCTGTTCGAGTGTGGCCCCGGGACGGAGCCGGGCCCACATCTGGTAGTTGTTGCTGTGCAGACTCTCCAGCCCCCGGTCTTCCAGGTCGATGGGGATGGGGACGTAGAAACGGGTGTTCCGCTGGGCGAAGACCCGGAACCCCGCCGGGAGTACGCCCACGATGACATAACTGCGTCCGTCGATCCGTAGATCCTGACCCAGCGCGTCGGGTGAGCCCTGAAAGGTGTCCAGCCAGTACTCGTGGCTCAGGATGACCTTGAACTGGTTGCCGGGGTCCATCTCCTCGTCGGTGAAGTGCCGGCCGAGCTGGGGCTGCACGCCCAGCAGGGGCAGGAAGGAGGGGGTCACCCGCATCGTGGAGATCTGCTCCGGGTCCCCCGCTTCACCCACGGTGTGGACCCAGCCCTGGTACATCCCGACCGCCTCGAAGGCGTCGATGCGTTCCCGGCGGAAGAAGTAGTCGCCGCTCGCGTTGGAGGCGACCGTGGCTCCGGTGTTGGGATAGCTGTTGTGGACCTCCACCAGCCGTTCGCTCGCGGTGAAGGGAAGCGGCTTGAGCAGAACGGCATCGATGATGCTGAAGATGGTGGTGTTGGCCCCGATGCAGAGGGCCAGGGTCACCAGGGCGGCGGCCGAGAAGCCCTTCTCTTTCCACAACAGCTTGAGACCGTACCGGATGTCCTGGAGGAGCGATGTGAGCACAGTGAAACCCTTCGTTGTCGAGTACCCGCTTACGCCCCCACGCGGTCACGAGGCCGGACCTGCCTCCGGCCCATTGATAGATACGAGGGCATCGCAACGACGGTTCCGGCACAGCCGTGGATGTGAACGGGTGCCGACGCTACCGGATCACCGCACGCTGAGCAGGTAGACGGCGAACGAAGCCAGCCAGTGTTCTCCCTCGTAGTTGCCGCTGGCGATATGGGGGAGCGTGGCCGCCGCGTGCCGAGCGGCGGATTCGAGCAACACCCCTCGCACCGGGTCGTCGGACGGCAGGGCCGCGGCGATCCCCTTCAGGCACCAGGCCCGGCTCAGGTTCAGTCCGTCCAGGTGGACGATCTTGGGATCGGTCCGGTCGGAGACCTCGGCCGGGGTCAGCAGGGAGTGGGGCTCCCCTTCGGTCAGCCGGGGGAGGAAGGCGTGGAACCAGACCGTGAACTCACCCGGTTCCAGGACCCGGTGCATCAGGTCGGCCTCGATGAGGGAGCGGGAGAAGAAGTCGTCGCCGTCGGGTTCCCAGCCGGCCGGGTAGTCCCGGTCGGAGCCGAAGTAGGTCCGGCTGCGCTCCAGCAACAGTTCCTCGAGCGCCGGGTCCCCCAACGCGCGGGCATAGTCGAGCGCGAAGGCGATCCCGAAAGCGGTGTTGGGATGGACCCCACGCCGGATGGGATAGTCCTGGCGAGGCAGGAAGTCCATATAGCGGGCGGCGAAGGCTTCAGCCAGCGGCCGCAGGGCCGCCGACCAGCGCCGTCCGTCCACATCGTCCCAGTCGTGCAGTTCCTCGGCCAGCTTCAGCAGCCAGGCCCAGCCGTAGGTGCGCTCGAATGAAGCCCGGTTGGGCCGGTCCAGATAGCCGGTCTCGACCTTCAGATTGGCGTCGGTGAGGTGATCGTCCAGCACGGACCGTATGCGAGGTGCCTCGTCCAGGTCGGGGAAGCGTCTGAGCAGCCGGACCAGCATCCAGTGGCCATGGACGCTGGAGTGCCAGTCGAAGGAACCGTAGAAGGCGGGGTGGAGCGCCAACGGGCTGTGGACCTCGCCCGCGTCGTTCATCACATGGTCGAGCTTGTTGGGATACTCCTGCTGGATCGCCTTCAGGGCCAGGCCGGCGAAGCGCGAGGCCGAGACCTCGTCCAGCCCGGGCAGGATGGCGGCCCCACCGGTCCCGGCCGCCCCTTCCCCGTCACCACCGCCGCAGGCGGTCAGCAGGAAGAGGACGAGCAGCGGGAGCAGTGTGGAGAGACGGGCGCAGGGGACGGGGTGAGCGGTCATGGGACGGTACTCCCTGCCGGCAGCGGTTTCCGGACCGGTGCCGGCCTCTCAGGTTACGGACAGCGCTTCCGGGTTCAACCCGGCCAGTTCGGGGAGGAGGAACCGGCCGTCCTGGCGGACCAGCACCTCATCGAACCAGACCTCGCCCCCGCCGTGGGCGGGATCCATCATCAGCACCAGGTCCCAGTGGATCTGACTGCGGTTCCCGTTGTCGGCGGTTTCGTAGGCGTTGCCGGGGGTGAAGTGGATGCTGCCGGCGATCTTCTCGTCGAAGAGGATGTCGTTCATCGGCTCGGTGATATGGGGATTGAACCCGAGCGCGAACTCGCCCACGTAGCGGGCTCCCTCGTCCGAGTCCAGCAGCTGTTCGAGATGTTCCTGAGCCGAACTCGAGGCCTGCACGATCCGGCCCTGATGGAAGGTCAGGGTCACCTCCTCGTGCACCACGCCCTGATAGACACTGGGGGTGTTATAGCGGATGGTCCCTTCCACGCTCTCGCGGACCGGGGCGGTGAAAACCTCCCCGTCGGGGATGTTTCGGTGGCCGTCACAGGGGATGGCCGGGATGTCCCGAATGCTGAAGCTGAGATCGGTCCCCGGGGCGGCTAACCGCACCCGGTCGGTCCGTTCCATCAATTCCTGCAGGGGGCGCATGGCCTCCGACATGCGAGCGTAGTCCATGGTACAGACCCGGAAGTAGAAGTCCTCGAAGGCATCCGTGGAGCGCCGGGCCAGCTGGGCCATCGAGGCGTTGGGCCAGCGCAGCACCACCCAGCGGGTCTTCGGCACCCGGATCTCCTGGTGGACCGGTTTCCAGAGACGGCTCTCATAGAGGCGCATCCGCTCACCGGGCACATCCGAGAGTTCGCTGATATTGTCGCTTCCCCGCACCCCGATATAGGCCTGGACCCCTTCCATCAGGGTGCGCTCGGAGGCGGCGACCAGGTCGAGCTGTTCGGGGGTGGCCCACAGGAGGAGCTCCCGGGTCACCGGCTGGCTCTTGACCAGGACGACGGGGTGAGCGCCCCGGGCCGCCGCGGACCGGACCAGGGCCCGGGTGAAGGCCGTCGGGACGTCGATGGCCTCGATGAGGACGTTCTCCCCGGGGGTGAGCTCGCAGGAATAGCCGGTCAAGAGCTCGGCCAGGGCTTCATGTCTGGGATCGCTCATCGTCGGTGCCCCCTGTCGTGTCCGTCCTCCACCGTCCCGCTCCTGCCTGCACGTCCGCCCCGCCGCCGGCGTCATGCCCCGGGTGGCGGACATGCCGGCGGGGGGTAAGTGCCGCCCAGGG
>CAYUVJ010000083.1:0-8472 GCA_964447955.1 uncultured Gemmatimonadota bacterium | reverse complement strand
GTTGGCCCGCCGTATGGCCGACACGGCCTCGACGACCGACCCGTTCTCCGGTTCCCGGCCATAGCCCTGATAGGCCAGAGTGGAATCGAGGAACCGGTCGCAGACCACCACCGCGCCCCGCTCCAGTGCCGGACGGATGACCGTCCCGACGTGTTCGGCCCGGCCGGCCAGGTAGAGCAGGACCTCCGTCGCCCAGGTTATCGGCCCAGCCGACGGGTCGAGCAGGATGGTCCGGATCCGCTCGGCCACCGGACTGCCCCCCGGTTCGCGGGTAGCCACGACTTCGTGACCTTCGGCCCGCAGGGCCTCGACCAGCAGCCGGGCCTGGGTGCTCTTGCCGGAACCATCCACCCCCTCCAGGGAGAGGAAGGTCCCGGAGGTGTGTGGAGCCGATCGGGACACAGTCTTTATAATTTACGCTTTTTCGTCCGGATGATGAAGCCCCGCCTTGCGGCCGCTCCCGGCTACCACCAGAGTGAACTCTCCCCGAGGCCGGGAAGTTGCATAGAATCCCGCCAGTTCGGGAAGCGTCCCGCGTCGGATCTCTTCGAAGCGCTTGGTCAGTTCCCGGCAGACCGCGGCCGGTCGCGTGCCGAAGACCTCCGCCATGTCGGCCAGGGTGGCGACCACCCGGTAGGGGCTCTCATAGAAGACCAGGGTGTGGGGCACCTCGGCCAGCGCCTGCAACGCCCGCCGGCGGCGCCCCGACTTGACCGGAAGGAAGCCGGTGAAGGTGAAGGCATCGGTCGGCAACCCCGAGACGACCAGGGCGGCGATCAGGGCGGTCGGACCGGGGATGGCGCTGACCCGGTGGCCGGCCGCCACGGCCGCACGGACCAGCACGAAGCCGGGGTCGGAGAGACCGGGTGTGCCGGCGTCACTCACCAGCGCGACGCTCTGGCCCGCCTCGAGTTGCGCGAGAAGACGGGCGGCGGCTGTCTCTTCGTTATGCTCGTGGAAACTCACCAGGCGACGGGGGATCCCCAGGGCGGCCAGCAGTCGGCCGGTGTGTCGGGTATCCTCGGCCGCTACTACGTCGGCGGTCTCCAGTACCGCCCGGGCGCGGGGACTCAGGTCACCGCGATGTCCGATCGGGGTGGCGACCAGATAGAGGACCCCTTTCTCTACCTGGTCGGCCAGGCCGGGATCGCTCTCCGGACCCGTCCGGGGTCCCGGGGCCGGTCGAGGATCGCCGTCCCGGTCGGACCCGGAGGTCATCAGGTCCCCCAGTCGCGGGGGTAGAGCCAGTCGATCCCCACGGTGCGGTCACTCAGCTTGCAGATGACCGGCAAGTGCCTCTTGTACTCGTTGCTGCGCACGCGGTCCCAGAGCCGCTGGACAAGCCCGGCTTCGAAGCCCTCGGCCACGGTCTCGGCGATGGTCTTGCGCTCGTCGACCAGGCGGAAGAGGATCGCGTCCGCGGTCGGATAGTCCACCCCCAGGTCGTCCTCGTCGGTCTGACCCCGCCAGAGGTCGGCGCTGGGTGCCTTCGTCAGGATCCGCTCGGGCAGATCCAGGGCGGCGGCCAACTGACGGAGCTGGGTCTTGTAGAGGTCACCCACCGGATTGACCGCGCTCGCCATGTCACCGTGGAGGGTCCCGTAGCCCAGGAGCAGCTCGGTCTTGTTGCTGGTTCCGATCACCAGGGCCAGGTGGGCGAACGAGAGGTCGTAGAGAACGGCCATGCGCACGCGGGCCATCAGGTTCCCCGCCCGGTTGTGGTCGAGTTCCTCCCACTCGGGATAGCCGGCGGTCATCGCGGTGATGGGTACGGTCTGGGGTTCGACCCCCAGGATCTCAGCCACCCGGCGGGCGTCCTCGAGGTTCTCGGGGGAAGAGACCTCGTGCGGCATCTGGATCAGCAGGGTCCGGTCCGGTCCCAGGGCCCGGACCGCCAGCGCGGCCGTGACCGCCGAATCGATACCGCCGGAGAGACCGACGATCCCCTTCTGGAAACCTGCCCGACCCACCTCGCTGCGCAGGAAGGCCTCCAGGATGGGGATGACCAGACCGGGTTCGATCCTCAGAGTGTCGTCCATCGCCTCGCTCACAGCTTCCGCATCCGGCCGGGCAGGTGCCCTTCCAGCAGCCGTCCGAGTTGGAGCCGGGTACCTTCCAGGTCTTCCTCGCGCAGCACCCCGGAACGGGAGCGTACCCGGGAGACCGCCCCGGGATCGATCCCGGCGATCCAGACCCCGGTCGCGAAGGGATCTCCTTCGACCAGGGGTTCACTGCGAACCGGGCTGGTGACCAGGCTCCCGCCATTGAAATGGATGCCGTCCTCGAAGCCCACCCGGTTGCTGTAGGCGACCCAGCAGCCGAGCAGGCTGCCGTAGAGCCGCAGCAGGTCACGCCAAGTGGTGCTCGAGGTGAGGGTTGAGGTACCGTGGGCGATACCCCTCCCCGGTGCGGCACTCACCACCAACAGGCCGGTCGCCCCCTGCAGCGCGGCCAGCAGACCGCTGGAGGGGTGCCAGACATCCTCACATACCAGCAGGGCCAGCACCCCGAACGGAGTGGAAAAGGTGCGCACCAGGTCACCACGGGCGAAGAAGCGTCCCTCGTCGAACAGGCCGTAGGTGGGCAGGTAGATCTTGCGGTGCAGGTGGACCAGTTCGCCGTCCGCCCAGTAGCCGGCCGCGTTGTAGTTTTGCCCGTCCTCGCCGCGCTCCACGAACCCGGCCACCAGGGGCAGGCGGCGACTCAGGTCCCTCAGTTCGCCGAGCCGGGGGTCGGAGACGGAGAGGGCGACCTCGGGGGTCAGGTCCCGGAGCAGATAGCCGGTCAGGCCGAGCTCGGGGGTCACCAGCAGGTCGGCTCCCCCTCGTTCCGCCTCATCGACCGCGGTCACCAGAGCCCGCAGGTTGGGCTCGAGCCGTCCGAGGACCGGGCTCCATTGTCCCACGGCGACCCGGAAGGGGACCGTACTCATGCCGGTCCCTCCTTCCGGCTGCCGCTCCCAGCCGCTTCCTCGACCTCCCGGAACCAGGCGATGGCTTCTTCCGGGGTCGGTACGGTCCGCAACCCGGTCCGCACCCGGTCGTCGTCGCAGAGGCGGGCCAGGCGTCCCAGGATTCGCACGATGGTGGACGGGTCTCGACGGTCGGCGACCAGCAGGAAGAAGAGGTCGGCCGGTCGGCCGTCCACTGCTCCGACGTCCAGGGGACGGATGGGACGTCCGAAGGCCAACGCGTACCCCGTGAACCCGTCGAGCCGGGCGTGGGGCAGCGCCACCCCGTTGCCCACCCCGGTGGAGAGAACCTGTTCTCGACGCAGGACCTCCTCGAGCAGCGGCAGCCCCGGATCGGCCCGGCCGGCCGATACCAGGGCGTCGACCAGCACCCCGAAGACCTCGGCCTTGTCGCCGGCCTGGATGTCCAGCCGTATGGTGGCCGGACTCAGTTCTCGCCAGATCTCCATGGGACGCGTATCACCGCACGGTTCGGGTCGTCGAGGTCATGGGACCTCAGAAGGGTACATCGTCATCTTCTTCGGTGACCGGGTCGGGTCCGGAATCCTCGTCGTAACCGCCTCCGGAACCTTCCCGACCGCCCCGTCGCTGCCCCCCGGGGGCGCCCCCACCCGATCCGCCCAGCATCGTCATCTCCTGGGCGACGATCTCGGTCGTCCAGCGCTGCTGGCCGTTCTGGTCCTCCCAGGAACGGGTCTGGAGACGACCTTCCACGTAGACCTGGTCACCCTTCTTGAGGTACTGCTCGACGATCCCCGCCAGCTTGGCCCAGGCAACTATGTTGTGCCATTCGGTCTGTTCCTGACGCTGCCCGCTCCGGTCGGTCCAGGTGCGGTTGGTGGCCACCCGGAAGTTGGCCACGTTCTGTCCCCCGGAGGTGGTCCGGATCTCGGGATCGGCGCCCAGGTTACCCAGGATGATCGCCTTGTTGACGCTGCCTCGCGCCATGACTGCCTTCCTTCCTTCTGGAGAAGGGTCCCGTCACCATGGGCGGGACCGACCTGCAACGCTGACGATATGTCCGGACGGTGTGCCGCCCACGGGGAGAGCGTCTTGAGTGCCCTGCGTCACAGGGAACGCAGTATGTGAAAGCGCCCCGGGAGCGTCAACCGCCCCCCCGGTCCCAGGGATTGGGCAGACCGATGGAGAGAGCGGCCAGCACGACCGCTCCCCACGCCCCTTCGTGACGCGGGGGGACGAGATCGAGGGCGGCTCCGCGGTCCCCCGCCCCTTCCCGCACTGGGCGTTCCAACTCGGTCCGCCAGGCTCCGCCCAGGCCACCCAGCAGGGCGACCGGGAGGGGCTGGTCGGGCTCCAGCACCGCTCTCCGAGCGGCTTCCGCGAGCAGACGGCCCAGTTCACGCCCGGCCGCAGTGGCGAGTTCCACGGCCGGCGGGTACCCTTCGGCCGCCAGCCGCATGACGGCGGGTGCCAGCCGACCGAAATGTTCAGGGCGATGGCGCGCCTCGGCGGCCGTCCGCATCAGGACATGCGGATCCTCATGTTCGACCGGGTGAAGTCCCCAGGCCTCCAGGACGGCCGCGGTCAGTTCATCCGGCTGTCCCTCCTCCCAGACCTGCAGGGCCCGCCGCACGGCCTGCCAGCCCAGCCAGACCGCGCTCCCTTCATCCCCCAGCGGCCAGCCCCAGCCCCCGGCCAACACGATCCGCCCCTTCTCGTCACCCAACACGGCGATGGACCCGGTCCCGCTGATCACCGCGGCCGCCGGCCGCCGGGTGCCGTGCGCCCCGAGCAGGGCGACCTCGGCGTCATGGGTCACGGTCACCGGAACCCCCTTAGGTGCAACCGCGGATCGGAAGAGCGGGGTGAGGACCTCGCGCAACGCGGACTGCAGCGTCAGGGCCCGGGCGCCGGCGAACCCACCGGCGACCGCCTCGAGCAGCCGGGGCGCATCCGGTCGGGCCCGTCCGGCCTCCTGCCAGAGGGCGGCCACGACCTCGGCGGTCCCTGCCACCCCGCTCCGGGTCACCGAAGCCGCCGGCCCCTCACCCTGCCAGACCACCTCACCCCCCCGGCCAGCCAGTACGGCCCGGGTCCGGCTGCCGCCGGCATCCAGGCCCAGCAGGAGGGCGGACGGACCGGCACCCATCAGAAGATCCTGATGGTGAAGTACTTCTTGGGATTCTCCCGCAGATCGGTGATGAAGGAGTCGAGGCTCGCCAGGGTGCGGTTCAACTGCAGGTAGAGGGTGTCCGATTCGGCCAACCGCCAGAGACTGCCGCGTGAGGCGGCGATCCGGACGGTGACTTCCTGCAGGGTGTCGGCCAGCGAGTCGATCCGGGCCGCCACCTGCTGGAACGCCTCCCCCGCCTGGCCGACCGAGGTCAAGGCCCCCTGCAGGGGCTCCCGGTTGGCCTCCAGCACCGAGTTGACGTTGGCCACCATCCCGCTCAGGTTCGAGAGACTCTCACCGACCAGCCCCTGGTTGTCCACCACCACCTGGTTGAGCAGGTCGATGGTCCGGTTGAAGTTCTCGAAGGTGGTGCCGATCCGGTCCCGGACCTCCTGGTCGGTGATGACGGCCTGCAGCGAGGCCGTCAGATCACCCACCCGTATCATCAGCAGCTGCATGTTGCGGAAGATGTCGTTCAGACTGGCTCCGTTGAGACCCACCAGGGTATCGGTGTCGGCGATGCGGCGTCCCCCCTGGCGGGCGGTGATGTTGATAAACCGCGAACCGATGAGCCCCTCACTCTCGATCGAGAAGAGACTGGCGGTGTCCAGGTGGACCGACTCGTGCAGGCGCATCTCCACCGCCACCCGGTTGTCGGGGGTCAGGGCGATCCCGGTGACCTGGCCCTTCTTGACCCCGGCCACCAGCACCGGGTCCCCGGTGGAGAGCCCGAAACCCGATTCGAAGAGGACGGTCATCCGGTAGGTCGTTCCCTCGCGCAGCAGGTCCTGACCCCACAGCACGCCGAAGACCAGTACCAGGATGCCGATGATGACGGCGGCCCCGACCCGGAGGGTCGTCAGGTCGCGCTGGCCCCGTTCCCAAGCCATTCCTGAAGGTCCTTTCGTTCACATCCCGGCACATCGGCGCATTCCAGGTGCACGCCCTCGCGGGCCAGAGCCCGGAAAGCCTCTTTGTCGGCCTCGTCCAGGAAGACATAAGGCAGGATCCGCCGGCGACCCTCCCGGTGATGCAACCCCCCGACGTTGAGGGTCCCGTACTCGAACCCGCTCCGGTAGAGTCGCAGGGCATCCGCGGGGGAGGCCAGCAGCACGAACAGGCTCTCTCCCCGTTCAATCCTCTCGGCCAGGGTCCCGGCCGCCGTATCCACCGCGATGACGGTGACGGCCGTGCCCTCAGGAGCCGAAGCCTCGTAGAGCTCCCGTTCCCATGGAGTGGAGGCCACCTCGTCGTTCACCACCACCATCCGGTCGGGTTGGAGCAGACTTCCCCAACCCTGGGTCACCTGTCCATGGATGAGTCGGTCGTCGACCCGCACCAGCAGAACGCTCACGGCTGGATCCCCTTGCGCCCATAATCGACCATGGTCTCGGCCAGCACGTCGAATCCCAGTTTGTCCCGCTTGTTGATGAAGGCCAGGAGCATGGGCAGGTTCACCCCGGTGATGTGCCGGATCCGGCGCTGCTGACGGCGTAACCGTTCCGCGGTCTGCCAGCAGGAACCGCCGAACAGGGTGGTAAAGACGATGGTCCCGTCCCGGGCGTCGCTGACCGCCTTTTCCAGCGTCTGCAGCATCTCTTCACCCGTGAGTCCCTCGTTGCTGAGACTGAGGAACTCCTCCTGCGGCCCCAGGAAGGCCTCCACGGCGTGCCTCAGGGCGTGTCCCAGGTCGACGTGGGTGAAGACGACGCCGCGGATCATTCGTAGTCCTCGCCCAGGTGCCGGCGGGCGCTGGTCCTTCGTTCCATACGTTCGAGCAGCCGGTTGTTGAGACTCAGGGCGCTGTTCAGTCCGCTGATCCGCATGATGTGGTTCAGGGCGATGGTCTCGGCCAGTACGGTGATGTTCTTGCCCGGTACGATGGTCAACATGATCTGGGGGATGGACACCCCCAGTATCTCGGTAGCCCGCTCGACCATGCCCAACCGGTCCTGGTCCTCGACCTCGTCCCAATCCTTGAGTACGACTTCGACCTCGACCCGTTTGACCAGCCGGATGCCCCGGATACCGAAGATCCCCTGGATATCGATGATCCCGATGCCCCGGATCTCCATGTGATGGGTCAGGAGCTCGTTGCCGGTCCCGGTGAGCACACCCCGGGCAGTACGCGTCAGGGTGACCACGTCGTCGGCCACCAGGCGGTGTCCCCGCTCCACCAGGTCGAGGGCGATCTCGCTCTTGCCGATCCCGCTCTTCCCGGTGAAGAGGAGTCCCACCCCGTAGACGTCGACCAGGGTCCCGTGCATGACTGCCGTGGGAGCGAACCAGTCGTCCAGGTACTCGCTGAGCAGGTGAGCGACCACCGTGCTCGAGTGGGGACTGAGCAGGATCGGAATACCCGTTCGATCGGCTCCTTCCGACATATAGTCGAATGGCCGGTTGCCCGAGGTGCAGATGATCACCGGCATGCCGAAACCGAAGAAGGCGTCCATCGCCCCCTGCCGCTTCTTCTCGCTCAGGCTGGCCAGATAGCGGAACTCGGTGTCGCTCAGGATCTGGACCCGGTCATAGGGAAACGGGTCGAAGAAACCGGCCAGGGCCAATCCCGGCCGGTAGATGTCGTTGCTGGAGATGACCCGCAGCGCACCTTCACGCCCGGCGGCCCACTCCAGTTCGAGGATCTCCCGGGTGTCCTCGATCAGTTTCTGTACCGTGAGTTCCTTAGCCCCCATGGAGAAACGAGAGGAGGTTGTTGGCCTCCCCCCGCCCTTGAGAAGAGGTGGTCAGTCCGCGGCGCCCTCGCTGGGTACCTGGCCGTTCTGCTGCTGTACCTCCCGACGGTCCTTCTCGTGGGTGATCTTCGCCTGATACTTCTCGAGCTGTCGCTCCATTTTATCGACGACTCCGTCTATAGCGGGATAGAGCAGATCATCGATGGAATCGGCGTTGAGGGTCTTGCCGTGGACCCCGAGCACGCATTCGGCCCGCCATCGGTCCTTCTCCTTCTCCAGGACCAGGTGGCAGTCCACGATCCGGTCGAAATATCTCTTGAGTCCGTCCATCGCACCAAGCGCGTATTCCTTGGTCGCCTCGCTCATATCGAAATGTCTGGCGGTGACTCTGCAATTCATCACGCACACTCCTCACACCGGCAGCGGTGTCCCGGGGTGGACGGTCAATACTGGCGGCGGTACCGGGCAGGCAGGATACCCAGCCGGTCGCGGTACTTCGCGACCGTACGACGGGCGATGGCGTATCCCTCTTCCTTGAGCCGGTCCGCGATCTTCTGGTCACTCAGCGGTTTCGAGCCGTCCTCACTGCGCACCATGTTCTCGAACCGCTCTTTGATGGCTTTGCTCGATACGTCCTCTCCTTACCGCAACTCGATTCGTCAGCTGAAGAAGTA
>CAYUVJ010000082.1:0-8496 GCA_964447955.1 uncultured Gemmatimonadota bacterium | reverse complement strand
GAAGAAGCTCTCCTCGAGTCCCACATGGGTCCAGGTTTCCCCGGCATCGGTCGATTTCCAGACCCCGTTGCCGCGGGCCGCGGCCCGGGAGTGGATGGGCTCGCCGGTGCCCAGGTAGAGGATATCGTGGTTCGAGGGGGCGATGCCGAGGTAGCCCATCGACTGCACCCCGTAGTCCTCGAAGAGGGGACGGAAACTGGTGCCGCTGTTCTCGGTCTTCCAGAGTCCCCCGGATGCACTCAAGGCGTAGTAGGTCCGGCTCTGCCCCGGGGGCACCGCGAACTCGGTGAACCGCCCCGAGAAGGTCCAGGGACCGATGAGACGCCAGCTGAAGGCCTCCAGGTCGCTGGTCGCCGGCTGCTGGGCCTGCAGGGAACCGGCCGTCAGCAGCAGCGCCAGGATCGAGGTGGTCAGGATCCGGATGTTGCGCATGTTCATGACCTCTCGGATGGAACGTTCACCACCCTTGGAGGGTGGGCGTCGTGAGCAAGTGGGAGTCATCGGATAAAGATAGACGAATCCATCCCTCCTTGCGACGGTCAAAGCGGGTCGGCGGCCACGGAACCGACAGGCGGGGCTGGAGCTGGAGGAGGATCTCCAAGTCGCTTCGGCCGCCTCAGCCGCCTCAGCGCCCGCCTGATCGGCTTCATAGGTCTGGATACCCTGACCTTTGCCCCGGGATCCGATGTCCAGGACTGGATGAAGGGAGGGGTGTACTGTCTCCCGGATAAGAGTTTACATAATATATCTTATACGACATCTGCCCTTGGCGCGCCCCACCGGCCCCCGAGGTCGGGCGTTGAGACCCCGTAACTTCACCGTCGAACCCACCGTGGCGGGTCACGGTCGCACTTCCAACCGGGTGCGGACCGCCTGGACCAACTCGGCCAGGACCATGATCTCTACGTTGTGGAAACGTACACACCCTTTCGAGATGTCCCTGCCCAGGGCACTGGGCGCGTTGTTGCCGTGCATCGTCCAGTCCTGGAAGAACGGGATCTGCCGGGCTCCGTATGGGTTGTAGTCGTGTCCGTACGGAACGTTGCCCCGTTTCCAGCGGCTGAGCGGACGCCAGTCTACGTAGAGCACGTGATAACGGCCGGTCGGCGTCTCCTTACCGATGGCCGGGTCCCCGGTGGCCACCACGGTCTCGAAGAGCAGCTCCTCCCCGTGATAGATGCGGGCGGTATGCGAGGAACGCTCGATCACGATCCGATCGGCCAGAGGTTCCCCGAGCTCGCGGAACGTCCAACGGATGGAACGTCCCCAGGATCGGACAGCTGCGGAGACCCGCATGGCCTCGGGATTGCGGAAGGAACCGTCCAATACGCAGGACATCTTCTCTATGGGGTCCTTGGGTGCGTTCCCGCCGCGTCCCAGGGTGAAGACCTCCTCGACGCCGGCGGCGTGAAGGCTGTCGATATAGGCGGTCAGGAGGAGGCGGAGCTGCCCTATCCGCGCGTCACGGACCGGGGGTTCAGGAGAAGATTGGGCGTAGGCGGTCGGCGCCAGGGCCAGCACCAGAAGACTCGGGGCCAGGGAGGCTCCGAGGCTGCGCCGGCGCCGCCTCACCCCTGGGGTCCCTGGTCGCTCCGGGCGAGGATGGCTCGTTCGATGCCGGCCCGATCCGATTCCGACCGACCCGGATAATCGCGCCGGATCCGGTCGTAGAGGTTGAGGGCCTCGGTGGCCCGTCCGGCCTCGCGGTAGCAGCGGGCGGCCTGCAGGTAGTACTGAGGGCTGATGGCCTCGTTGCGGACCTCGTCGGCGGCCTGCTGCCACAGGCGGGCGGCCTGCAACCAGTCATCCTCGCTTTCGAGGCAGGCGGCCAGCCCGGCCCGGGCGGCGGCGGTGAGCAGCCGGCTCTTCGAGTATTTTCTTAGATAATCGTCATAACTCACACGGGCCGTGTCGATACGACCCTCCTGAAAGTGTATTCCGGCGAGCATGAGCAGGGCCCGGCCGGCGCTCTCGGAGCCCCGGAAACGGTCCTGGGCGGCCTCCAGGTGGACCCGGGCCTGGTCGCTCCGACCCTCGTCCAGGGCGATCCCGGCCTGGAGGACGAGCAGCGAGGCCTCCTGCTCGGCGGAACGCCGGGCGGTGATCCAGGAAGTGATGAGGACACCCACCACCACGATCCCGACCGCACCCGCCAGCAGGGGGCGCTGATGCTTCTTGATCCAGTCGGCGATCTGGAGGGTCTGGGTGACGAACTTGTCCTCTTTGATCTTCTGCCGGGTGATGTGTTTTTTCGGTCGCAGCATATCCAGCCGTCGGTCAAAGGGTCACAGGGAGCTGTCCAAAGGATGCAATCTAGGACTGTGTCGAAGGGCTTCAAAGGGAAAAGGTCAGAACAGATCGAGCTCCCGCAGACGTCCGTCCTGTTCCCGCCAGCCGGGGACGACTTTCACGAAGATCTCCAGGTAGACGGGCTCTTCCAGCAGGGCCTCGATCCGTTCCCGGGCTGCCCGCCCTACCGCCTTGACCCCCCTGCCCCCCTTCCCCAGCAGGATCGGGCGGTGCCGCTCTTCCTCGACCCAGACGACCACCCGGATGTAGGTCTTGCCCCGGCCCCTCCGAAACTCCTCTACCTGGGTGGCCACGGTATAGGGGATCTCCTGATAATAGCGCTCGAAGACCGCCTCCCGGACGTACTCGGCCGCGAAGAACCGTTCCGGCTGGTCGGTCAGGGTGTCCTCGGGATAGAGCGCGGGCCCCGGCGGGAGGAAACGTCGGACCTCGTCCATCAGTCCCTCCAGACCGTCGGCGGTGAGCGCGCTGATCGGGACCACCGCCTGGAAGTCTCCTCTTCCGTGATAATGGGCGAGGAGCGGGAGCAGGCTGGGTTTGTGGACCAGGTCGACCTTGTTGAGGGCCAGGATCACCGGCACCCGGCCGCCGGCGACCCCCAGGGCGTCGGCGGTCTGCCGGTCGGGATCGACCCCACTCGCGGTGGCCCGCTGGGCATCGACCAGCAGCAGGAGCACGTCGGCGCTCTCGATGGCCTGGACGGCGTGACGGCGCATCAATGACTGCAGGCGATAGGCCGGATCGAGAAGCCCCGGTGTGTCGACCAGTACAGCCTGGAACCCGGGGCCGGTGAGCACTCCGATCAGGTTGCGCCGGGTGGTCTGGGGTCGAGCGGTCATGATGGAGAGATGTGCGCCCACCAGAGCGTTCAGGAGGGTCGACTTGCCTACGTTGGGGGCTCCGGCGATGGCAACGTGCCCGCTGCGGTGTTCGGGACCGTCCGGACTCACTCCTCGACCGATCCCTCCAGCAGGTCGTCGGTCAGACAGAGGGCGATACCCGAGAGCATGACCTCCGGGCCCAGACGGGTGAAGTCGCCGCTCAGCACGCCCCGATCGACGTTGGCGTAAAGCGAGCAGGCGGCCTCCCGTTCCACGGTCAGTCCGCTGACGGCGTGGTCGCGCTCAGCGATGAAGGTGACCTCCCCCAGCAGGGTGCTCAGCACATAACCGGAGACATGGTGCAGCTGGAGGTGGGTATACTGGGTGTAGGCGCTGACCAGGGCCCCCTGCTCCGGTCCGATCTGGATGCTGGGATAGACTTCCAGGCGGACCTGCCTCCCATGCTCGCTGTCGGAGAGCAGCAGGGTCCAGTGGTCGGACTCCTGCCGGGCCTCCACGCCCAGCACGTCGGCGATGCGTTCGATGTCTTCAATCTTGAGCGTGCGCTGCATGTCTCTACACCACCAGTGAGGCTACGATCCACATTACGAGGGCGGACAAGACCGGGATACCGAAATTATCGTCTACGGCCGCGGTCCCGAACAACTCCACAATCGTGGCCACCACCGCGCCGGCCAGCCCGGCTGCCAGGGGCAGTCCGGGCATGACGATGGAGACCACCAGACAGGTGACCAGACATGCGGTGGTCCCTTCCAGCGTCTTGCCGGGGCGCAGCGGAGTACGCCCCCAGCGCTGCCCGATGAGGGCGGCGGCCGTGTCACCCATGGTCAGGAAGAAGAGCGCGGTCACCGCGATCGGGACCGGGAAGAGCACGATACAGACCAGGGCGGCCAGACAGAGGAACGTCGAGCCGGTCAATTCGTTGGCTTCGTGCGGCCGAAGCGCGGTGCCGAAGACGTCGTGGAAGAAGTCCCGCACGCTCGGCACCCGCAGTCGCACGACGTCGATGGCGATGGCCAGGATCAGGGCGGTGGCCGCCACCGCGGTACCCGCTTCGGGGGGCAGATAGAAGAGCAGCAGCGGGAAGATACTCGACCCGAGATGTATGACCTTCCGCTGGATCTCGTGCGGCGCGATCCCCCGGGCACCCTTCCCGTTCAACACCGCCGCTCCTCTGCTGGTCGTCCTGGACCCCATGACGTCCCGTACTCTGGGCCGCGCCGGCCGGGGCGTCAACGGCTTTCGCCGCCGGTGAAACGCAGGTTGAAGACCTTCTCCCGATACGTGTAACTCGAATAGGTCGGTTCCACCACGACCTCGATCCAGGAGAGCGGCCGGTCCGACTCCAGGTCGAGGCTGTCCTCCCGCGCTCCGGAGGCCCGAAAGCGCCGGCGGGTCAGTTCCTCCAGTCCGCCCCCTTCGTAGCGCACCCGGACGGTGAGGTAGGAGGACTCGGTCAGGCGGTAGGAGAGCGCTATCCGGTCCCCCAGCTGGACGGCCTGCATATCCCGGGCGTCGGCCCCGATCCAGTAGTACTGGGCCCCCTCTTCCTCGGCCACGAAGAGCTGACCGAAACGTTCCCAGAGCGCGATGCCTCGGGGGCTCTGGAACTGGCTGTCCCCGCGGCCGCGGGATCCAAAACTCTCCAGCAGGTCGAGATTCCGGTCGAACTTATGGAGGCGATGCGTGAACCCGTCGGTGGCCCAGACGTTGCCGTAGAAATCGACGTCCAGGTAGCGAAGCTCCATGGTGCGCTGGCCGACCGTGGCCGGGGTCACTCGGGCGGTCTGGGTTCCTTCCTCGGTCATCCGGACCAGGGACCGTCCGTCGCGGGAGGCAACGAAGAGGGCGTGGTCACGATAGTACGACCAGCGCGCCTCCCGGTGGGACAGGGCCAGCGCGCCGGGTTCGCCCAGCACGTCGCCGACCGGGAGCACCCGGCGGACCTCGCCGTCCAGACCGAACAGGACCAGGCGCCGATTCCCGGTGTCGGAGACCCAGACCCCTTCATCCGGGGTGAGCACGACGTCGTAGGGGCGGCTCAGACTGTCGCCCGGGGCCACCGCGGTCAGCTGGCGCCGGGCAGACATCAGTCGTCCGTCGTTATACAGGACCGCGACCCGGTCGTTACCGGTATCGGCCACCACCACGTTCCCCGCCGGGTCGGCGTCGATCCCGTGGGGGGCCAGAAACTGCCCCTCCCCCCTCCCCCGCCCTCCGTATACACCGAGCGTGAACATGCTGGAGTTGTAGATGATCTGTCCCCGTCCTGAGTTGACCCCGTAGACGGTGACCTCGTCGTCATCGCTCTTCTCAGCCGGGTCGTCCCAGGTGTCGAGGACGACCGCCGCCAGCCCCTGCGGGTCGTCGAACCGGGTCCGGGCGCCCAGGAAGAGCCGCAGGTGGACCGGGCGGGCCCGCTGCATCCCCCAGGTGTGCAGGAAGGTGGGGAAGACCAGGGTGGTCGGTTCGTCCGGCCGGGCCGAGGCGAGCCGGGCGGTGCGCGGCGGCGGTTCCTGCGGCCCAGCCCCGAGGGGCGAGGCCAGTAAGGCGATGAGCAGGAGCACGAGCGGAGCGGCAGGAAGAGGTCTCCTCATCGCAGCACCGAGAACTTGATTGCCTCGGTCCGGCCTCCGGCCCGACCGACGATCAGGTAGACCCCCGAAGGGGCGGGATGCCCCTGGGAATCGCGGCCGTCCCAGCCCACCCCTAGGTCGGCGCTGAAGTGCAGTCCGGGGTCGACCGAAGCGAACCTGTGGGACCAGAGCCGGGCTCCACCCAGGGAGCGCACCTCGAGTTCGACCGGACCGGCGGTCTCCAGCCGGAAGACGAAATAGGTCTGCCCGTCCCGGACCGGCCGGAACGGGTTGGGATAGTTCTGGAAGAGCCGGAAGGATGCCCCATCGGTCTGCTGTTCGGAGAGCCGATCGCTGGCGTCCAGCTCGACCTCGGCGCTCCGGCTGACCAGGGAATCGGGGTGCCCGGTGTCGTTGGCCCCGGTCAAGGCCCAGCCCAGGACGCCGTCGTACGCCGTCCAATCGAGCAGCTCCACGCCCGCTCCCCCACCGGGGGACCCGGCTGTGCTCACCCGCTCGGGCACGGTCAGGGTCTCACCCGCCAGTCCCGCCCCCCAGGCGGAAGGGAGACCGGGCAGGACCCGCAGGGCGCCGCCAGCCCGGGTCGGGTCGGGGGAAGACCGCCAGTAGCGTACCGCCAGGGCCGGCAGGGTGAGCTGGGTCGGCCAGGAGTCCGCTGTCAGGATCCGGACCCCCGGGTAGTCGCTCCCCTCCTCGAAATAGCGGAGCGGGTCGGCCCGGCTGCCGGTGTGGAGCAGCCAGACGGTGAACTCCCGCCAGGCCTCATCCCAGTCACTCCCGCGGGCGGTGAAGAAGGTATGGTGCGCCGACTGGGGGCTGACCCCCTCGTCGGCCATCGTCTCCCAGAGTTCACGGATCGCTCCCGGTCCCTCGCTGGCTTCCAGGTAGAGCGACCAGAGAACCGCGCCGTAGGGATGGTTGCCGCTGGCGGAGGTCAGACCCAACTCCGGGGCGTTGAGGAAGGCCGGCAGGTAGTCGCGGTAATCGTTGATGCCGTCGTAGAAGACTTCCTCGTGGAAGACCGCCGAGGCCTCGGCGAACCAGGCGTAGTCGAGATAGTAGTTGTCCCAGTCGAAGACGTTCAGGTTGTGAGCCAACTGGATGGCATGATGGAACTCGTGAGCGAAGGTGACCCGCAGCGAGGCGAGGGGCGGGTGGCCGTAGAACCAGGTGGGATAATCGTTGTCCAGCTCCATCCAGCTGGCCGCCTGGTACGGTGGGGTGGTCCGGTACGGAGGGGCCGGCCAGGTCACGCCGAAGAGCCACTGCTGCTGGACCCAGTCTTTAAAGTAGACGTCGTAGTAGGCGTCCCCATCGCCGACCGGGTCGGTCCAGCCCAGGGCGCGGTAGCCGGCCAGCACGCTGTCGAAGGCGGCGGCGGCCGCTTCGATGAAATCGGGGACCCCGATCGTGCCGCTCACGTCCTCAGGTGGGACCGCGTCGGTCCCGGTGTCGGTGTAGTGAAGGAGGAAGAAGCCGCCCGGACTGGGGAAGGAGAGGCCGAGGTCGGTAGGACGCTCGTCCTGGACCGCGGAGGCGCCCCGCCCCAGCGCACCGATTACGGCGACGGCCGGTCCGAAGCCGCACTTGCCGGGCCGATCCGCCTCGACGCGCACCGTGGCACTGCCGGAGCGGACCTGCGCGGCCAGCAGTTCGTGGAGCGCCTGGGCCCGGACCTGGGCGGCCGGCCCCAGGAGCGCCAGGGCCAGGAGGAGATGCCACCCGGGCCATGCGGGGTCCCACCGACGATCAGGCACTCCCGCTCCCCTCCCCCTCGGACCGGTCGCTGCGCAGTCCGTAGCGGTCCATCTTGCGGTACAGGGTGCTGGGGTCGATCCCGAGCACCTCGGCGGCGGCCGTCTTGACGCCTCCCGTCTGGTGCAGGATCCAAGCGATGTAGGCCTTCTCCACCGTCTCCAGGTCGGGAGGGGTCCCCCCTTCGTGCAGGGCGCCGAGGCGCTCCCGGACGGGTCCGGTCAGCCCCTCGGGGAGGGCGCCGGCCCCGATCCGTTCGGCATCGTCCATGATGAGGGTGCGTTCCACCACGTTCTCGAGTTCCCGGACGTTCCCGGGCCAGTCGTAGGCACCGAGATGCTCCATCGCATCCGGGGAGAAGGAGCGGTCCCGACCGCCGTAGCGCTCCAGGAAGTGGTCGACCAGCAGGGGGATGTCCTCCCGCCGTTCCCGCAGCGGGGGGACGTGGATCGGTACGACGTTGAGCCGGTAGTAGAGATCCTCCCGGAAGGCGCCGGTGGCCACCCGCTCCTCCAGGCTGGCGTTGGTGGCGGCCAGCACCCGTACGTCCACCGCAATCGGCTGAGTGCTCCCGACCGGCACGATCTCCCGTTCCTGCAGGGCCCGCAGCAGCCGGACCTGGATGGCGGGCGTGGTCTCCCCGATCTCGTCCAGGAAGATGGTGCCGCCGTCCGCTACCAGGAAGAGACCCTCCTTGTCCCGGACCGCTCCGGTGAAGGATCCCTTCTTGTGGCCGAAGAGCTCGGATTCCAGCAGCCCTTCGGGCAGGGCCCCGCAGTTCACTGTTATGAACGGTCCGCCGCTGCGCGGACTGCCGTCGTGGATGGCACGGGCGACCAGTTCCTTACCCGTACCACTCTCTCCGGTGATGAACACGGTGCTGGCGGTCGGAGCCACCCGGTCGATCATCTCGCGGATCGTGGCGATGGCCGTACTCTCTCCCAGCAGGCCCGTGGGACCTGAGGAACGTCGCACCTCACGACGCAGGTAAC
>CAYUVJ010000081.1:0-8560 GCA_964447955.1 uncultured Gemmatimonadota bacterium | reverse complement strand
GGTCCAGATCCTCCGGGTGCATGATGTGGGGGAGATGCGCCGCGTGCTGGAGACCGCCGACGAGATCCGCGGCGCCATCGTGGAGGACCGGGTGTCATGATCCCGCTGTTCCATATCGGATTCCTTACCGTCACGCTCTCCGACGTGCTCGACATCCTGATCGTGGCGGCGGTCTTCTACAAGATCCTGCAGCTGCTGCGCGGCACGCGTGCCTTCCCCAT
The DNA here is from genome assembly GCA_964447955.1 of uncultured Gemmatimonadota bacterium. Classification (GTDB taxonomy): domain Bacteria; phylum Blakebacterota; class Blakebacteria; order Blakebacterales; family CAYUVJ01; genus CAYUVJ01. The sequence goes on along the minus strand of CAYUVJ010000081.1, from coordinate 8,339 downwards.
GTTCGTCGGGCTGCTCCTGCTCTTCCTGCTGGCCTTCCTGGCCCAGGTCGTTCAGCTCGAGACGCTCGGTTTCCTCATCGGCAACTTCCAGGCGGTCTGGCTCATCGCCTTCGTCATCCTCTTCGCCCCCGAACTGCGCCGCCTGCTGGCTTCGATGGGGCAGAGCCGCTTCGTGCGCTACTTCGTCAAGATGGAGGAGCCGCACGTGGTCGACGAAGTGGCCGCCGCCTGCGAGCGCATGAGCCGCAAGGGGATCGGGGCGCTGATCGTCATCTCCCGCCAGGCCGGACTGAAGGGGCTGATCGACACCGGGGTCAAGCTCTCGAGCGAGGTGAGCGCCCCCCTGCTCGAGACCGTATTCTTCCCCCGCAGCCCCCTGCACGACGGGGCGGTGATCATCCAGAACGGCATCATCGAGGCCGCCTCGTGTCTGCTCCCGCTCAGTCAGGACCCGCAGATCGAAACCGCGCTGGGCACCCGGCACCGGGCCGCCGTCGGAGTGACCGAGGAGTCGGATGCGGTGGCCGTGGTGGTGAGCGAGGAATCCAGCGTCATCAGTCTGGCCGTGGGGGGGGGACTGCTCCGCAACCTGGACGGGTCGTCCCTGCGCGAGCGCCTCTCCGAACTGCTCGGTCTGCGCCGCCCGGCCCCCCTGCACCATCCCGCCGACCGGGTCCTGCCTATATGACCATCGGACGCTCCCCCTACCGGGTCGCGTTCGTCACCCTCGGCTGCGCCAAGAACCTGGTCGACTCCGAACGCGCGATGGGCGGCCTGGAACAGGCCGGCTACGAGGTGGTGGACGACCCTGCGCAGGCCGACCTGGTGGTGGTCAACACCTGCGGCTTCATCGAGGCGGCCAAGCAGGAATCGATCGAGGAGATCCTGCGCCAGGCCGAACGCAAGGACCAGGGGGGCCCTCGCCGGGTGGTGGTGGCGGGCTGTCTCTCCGAGCGCTACGGACAGGAACTGGCCCGCGAACTCCCCGAGGTCGACCGTTTCCTGGGCCTGGTCGAGGTGGCCGGGACCCTGGCCGCGGTGCGGGCCTTCGCCGCCGCCGAGGGACGCGAGCCGGCCGCTCCTTCTCTTCCGTCCGGCCCCGGTCCGGGGACCGCGCCGGGGACCGCCTCCGCGGCCTTCCCCGACCCCGACACCCTGCCGCCCCCCCGCCGGCTGACCACCCCCGGGCACTACGCCTGGCTGAAGATCGCCGAGGGCTGCAGCAACCCCTGCACCTTCTGCGCCATTCCCATCATGCGGGGGCGCCTGCGCTCCTCCGACCCTGACGCCCTGGTGGCCGAGGCCCGCGAACTGACCGCCCGCGGCGTGCGCGAACTCATCGTGGTGGCCCAGGACACCACCCACTACGGGGTCGACCTGACCGACCGGCCGCACGAGGAGCGCCCCGGGCTGGCCGATCTGCTGCGGCGGCTGGGCAGCGAGGTGGACGGCCTGGCCTGGCTGCGGCTGATGTACGCCTACCCGGCCCACGTGACCGACGACCTGCTGGAGGCGCTGGCCACCACTCCCAGGGTGGTTCCCTACCTGGACATCCCCATCCAGCATGTGACCGACCGGATGCTGACCGCCATGCGGCGCACCGTCACCGCCGACGGCCAGCGGGCCCTGCTGGAGCGGATCAGGGAGCGGGTCCCCGGCATCGCCCTGCGGACCAGTCTCATCGTCGGTTTCCCCGGCGAGACCGAGGAGGACTTCGCGGCCCTGGTCGAGGCGGTGCGCACCTTCCGCTTCGAGCGGCTGGGGGTCTTCGCCTTCTCGCCCGAGGAGGACACCCCGGCCTTCACCCTCCCCGGGCGGCTCCCGCCGGCCGAGGTGGAACGACGCCGGGCCGAACTCATGGCCGTCCAGGCCGGGGTGGCGGCCGAGCGCAACCGGGAACTGGAGGGTTCGGTCACCGAGGTACTGGTCGAGGAGGTCCTGACCGACCTGGCCCCCTTCCGCTACCTGGGCCGCACCCCCCACGACGCCCCCGAGGTGGACCAGGGCATCTACCTGGAACTCCCGCCGGTCGGCGAGTACCCTGAGCGGCTGCGTCACCTGAAGCCCGGCGACCTGGTCCGGGCCGAGGTGGTCGGGGCCATCGATTTCGACCTGGAAGGGGTGCTGCTCCCCGAGCCCCCGCGCTGAGACCGGAGCCGCCGCTGTGGACCGACCTCGCCTGCGCCTGCCGACCGTCCCCTACCGCGTCTTCCGCGGTCTGGTCGGCCTGCTGCTGCGGGCCGACGTCACCCTCATCGGCGCCGCCCACATCCCCGACGGTCCCTGCCTGGCCGTCTCCAACCATCCCAACCGCGAAGAGATCCTGCTCGGCTACCGCACCTTCCGGCGGCCGGTGCGCATCATCGTCCAGCACGGCCTGATGGATGCGGGGTTCCTGCATGGAGAGATCGTGAAGGCGCTCGAGGAGCAGTACCGCTTCCCCCGTCTGATGCACCGGCTGGCCGCCACCCTGGCCGACTGGATCGCCCGCCAGAACCGCCGCCTGGGCTGTATCCCGGTGGTCCGCGAGGGGGACGCCCCCGGCGGCACGGCGGTCAACCGGACCGCTCTGCGGCTGGCCCTGCAGGCTCTGGAACGGGGAGAGGTGGTGGGCATGGCTCCCGAGGGGAACATCTCGCCCCGCGACGGGGTGGGGCGACTGCAGCGGGGAGCGGCGGCCATCGCGGTCCATGCCGCCCGCCGCGGCCGGCCGGTCCCGGTCCTGCCCATCATCTTCTACGGGGTGCACCGGCTCGACCGCTTCCTGCTGGGCCGCACCCGCCTGGTGGTGGCCCTCGGTCCCACCCTGGAACCCGAACTGCGACCCGGGGAATCCCCCCTGACCGCCCAGGAGCGGTTCACCGATCGGCTGCAGCAGGTATTGGACGGGATGTGGCGGGCGGTCGATGCGCTGGCCGATCCGGCCCCGGGCCGGCGGCGGCGACCCTACGGGGCCCCGGCGGGTCCCTCCACCACTCCGGGGGCCAGCCGCTGGCTGGAACCGTCGGGCCGGACCACCTCGAGCCGTCCCGCCTCGTATCGGGCATAAGGCGTCCCCCCGTCCAGCCAGGTCCCCAGATTCACGTACCAGGAACCCGAGTCCAGCGCGCGGACCTCGGCAGTGTGGGTATGGCCCATCACGATGACGTCGTGGCCTTCGCCCGACCGCCGCTGCAGGAATCCCTGCAGGCGCCGGTCGCTGCCGTAGTCCTTGACCCCGGTGTGCTCCCGGCTCTTGCGGGAGACCGCCCGGGCCAGGCCCAGGCCGAGGTCGGGGTGGAGCAGGCGCCAGAGGGCCTGGTTGACGCGGCTGCGCAGGAAGCGCCGCAGGATCAGGTAGCCCAGGTCGTTCTCGGCCAGTCCGTCGCCGTGGTGCAGGTAGAAGCGCCGGCCGTCATGCTCGAAGGCGTAGGGCTCGGAGTGGAGGACACAACCGACCTCTTCGGAGAGGAAACGGCCGGGGGCGAAGTCGTGGTTGCCGGCCAGGTAGTGGACGGGCACCCCGCCGGAACTCAGGCGGTTGAGGGCGGCCAGCACGAGCAGGCCGGTGGTGGGGATCACGTGCCGGTACTCGAACCAGAAGTCGAAGAGGTCACCGACGATATAGAAGGCCTCGGCGTCACCGCGGGCACGCTCGATGAGCGCCACGAGGCGCTCCTCCTTGGCGCGTTCCTCGGCCTCGGACTCCAGTCCCAGGTGGACGTCGGAGATGAAGTAGAGGGCTCCCACGATGGGGTCAAGGTACGGCCGGACCCCGACCGTCGCAAGCCGCTGCGCAGCCTTTGCTGCGGCGAGGGGGGCCGCAGCCCACGAGGTGGTTGACGCGCCCGGCGCGGCAGAGGAACTTGTGAGAGTCACCCCGCCAGGCAAGGAGCCAGCCCATGGCCGAGACGATGCGTGCCGTCGTGAAGACCGCCCCCGGACGGGGCGCCGAACTGCGTGAGGTCCCCAAGCCGGTCCCCGGCCCCGGTGACGCGCTGGTGCGCGTCAAGGCCACCTCCATCTGCGGGACCGACCACCACATCTACGACTGGAACAAGTGGGCCGAGGGGCGCATCGGACCCCGTATCCCCCAGACCATGGGGCACGAACTCTGCGGCCTCGTCGAGGCCGTCGGACCGGGGGTGACCCGGGTCAAGGAAGGGGACTTCGTCTCGGCCGAGACCCACATCGTCTGCCACGCCTGCCTGCCCTGCCTGCGCAACCAGTACGAGGTCTGTCTGAACACGAAGATCCTGGGCGTGGACGTGGACGGCTGTTTCGCCGACTGGATCGTGGTCCCGGCCGAGAACCTCTGGCTCAACCCCCCCGACCTGCCCTACGACGTGGCCAGCGCCCAGGAGCCGCTGGGCAACGCGGTCCACACCGTGATGAAGGAGTCGGTGGCCGGCAAGCGGGTGCTGATCACCGGCATGGGCCCGATCGGGGCGATGAGCGTGGGGGTGGCCAGGGCGATGGGAGCGGCCGAGGTCTACGTCTCCGAGCCCAACCCCTACCGGCTGGAACTGGGCCGGAAGATGGGGGCCGACCAGGCCATCGATCCCTCGCAGACCCCGCTGGTCGAAGCCGTCCGGGAACTGACCGGAGGCCAGGGGGTGGACGCGGTGCTGGAGATGAGCGGGCACCCGCAGGCCATCCGGGACGCGGTCACGGCGGTGGTGCCGGGCGGTCACATCGCCCAGCTCGGCCTGCCCCCCGACGTGATCACCTTCGACCTGAACGAACTCATCTTCAAGGGCATCCGCTTCTACGGGGTGGTGGGACGCCAGCTCTGGCAGACCTGGACGACCATGCGCCAACTGCTGGCCAGCGGGAAGCTCGACATCACCCCCGTGCTGACCCACCGGATGCCGCTCGAGGAGTACGAGCAGGGGATGCACCTGATGGACGAAGGCAAGTGCGGGAAGGTGGTGCTGGAGGTCTCCTGAGGCCTCCTGCCTATGGCGGCGAACTTCGACCATCTGAACCGCGGTCTGGAGGATCTCGAAGCGCGGGGACTGCGCATGCACTTCCGCGTGATCGAGGGACCCCAGGGGGCCTGGCTGACCATCGAGGGCCGCCAGGTCCTCAACCTCTGTTCCAACAACTATCTCGACTTGGCCTCCCACCCCCGGCTCAAGGAAGCGGCCCGCGCCGCCGTCGAGAAGTACGGGGTCGGCCCCGGGGCGGTCCGCACCATCGCCGGGACCCTCGACCTGCACGAGCAGCTCGAGGAGCGCCTGGCCGCCTTCAAGCAGGTCGAGTCGGTGGTGGTCCTGCAGTCGGGTTTCAACGCCAACCAGGCGGTCATCCCGGCGGTCACCGGCCCCGAGGACGTCATCCTCTCCGACGAACTGAACCATGCCTCGATCATAGACGGGGTCCGGCTCTCGCGGGCCCGGCGGCGGGTCTGGGCCCACCGCGACATCGACGACCTGCGGGCCCGGCTGACCGAGCCCGAGGTGCGCGAGGCCCGCTCCCGGCTGATCATCACCGACGGGGTCTTCTCGATGGACGGCGACATCGCCCCCCTGGCCGACATCATCCGGACGGCCGAGGAGCACGACGCCCTGGTGATGGTGGACGACGCCCACGGCGAGGGGGTGCTGGGCGACCACGGCCGCGGGATCGTGGACCACTTCGGCATGCACGGCCGCTGTCCGATCGAGGTCGGTACCCTCAGCAAGGCCTTCGGCGTGCTGGGCGGGTTCGTGGCCGGCTCGAAGACCCTGACCGACTACGTCAAACAGCAGGGACGTCCCTTCCTCTTCTCCACCGGCTTGAGTCCGGCCGACACCGCCGCGGCCATCGCCGCGGTGGAACTGCTCGAGGGGGATGACTCGCCGGTCCGGCGGCTCTGGTCCAACACCGCCTACTTCAAGCAGGGCATGCTCGACCTGGGCTTCGACACCGGCGAGACGCAGACCCCCATCATCCCGGTCATGCTCCACGATTCGGAGACCGCGCAGGCCTTCGCCCGAACCCTCTTCGAGCGGGGCTTCTTCGCCATGGCCATCGGGTTCCCGGTGGTCCCCCAGGGGAAGGCCCGCATCCGCGTGATGATGACCGCCGCCCACTCCACCGACGACCTCGACCGTGCCCTGGAGGCCTTCGGTGCGGTCGGCCGTGAGCTGGGCGTAGTGGGTTGACACGATCCCGCAGGACCCTCCCGGTGCGGTCGGCGGTCCTCCTGGCCGGACTGCTCCTGACACTCCCCGCCCTGAACGCGGATCGGGCCGGCGCATCGCCGCTCCGCCCGCCGGCGGCCGTCCATCCGGCCCCGGACGCCGGAGTCACACCCGCCGCTGCGGTGCCGCCTGAACCCGCGACCCGGGCGCCCGCCGCTGCCGACACGTTCGTCTTCGGGGCGGTCGGCGACATGATGCTGGGCAGCTGGCTGACCCCCCTGCTGGACAGCCTGGGAGTGGACTACCCGCTCACGGCGGTCACTCCCCTGCTGGTCCGGGCCGACCTGCTCCTGGGCAACCTAGAGGCCCCCTTCCTGGCCGATACCACCGGAGCGGTGCGGGCCGAGAAGACCTACACCTTCGCCGTCCCCCCCCGTCATATCGGGGTGCTCACCGCGGCCGGCATCGACGTGGTGACCCTGGCCAACAACCATATCCTCGACTTCGGTCCGGCCGGGCTCGACACCACCCGCACCCTGCTGGAGGAGGCCGGGATCGCCCACGCCGGCACCGGTGCCGACCGGGGCGCGGCCCATCGGCATGTGCTGGTAGAGCGGGCCGGCCGGCGGGTGGCCGTGCTGGCCTACAACCACGTCTTCCCCGAGGAGTTCTGGGCCGGCCCCGGAAGGGTCGGCACCGCCCACGCCGACGATGCGGGGCTGGCCCGCGAGGTGGCCCGGGCGGCGGCCGAAGCGGACCTGGTGGTGGCGACCTTCCACTGGGGGGCCGAGGGGATGGAGACCCCCAAGGACTACCAGCGCATCCTGGCCCGCATCGCCATCGACCACGGGGCCGACCTGGTGGTCGGACACCATCCCCACGTGCTCCAGCCGCTGGAGTGGTACCGCGGCCGGCTCATCGCCTACAGCCTGGGCAACTTCGTCTTCGCCTCCTACTCGGAGACCCCGACCGGCGCGGTGCTGCTCGTCCGGTTCGAAGGAGAGGTACCGATCGCCGCCGAGTTCCATCCCCTGGACGTCAACAACCTGCGCCGGGCCTTCCGTCCCGCCCCGGTGCCGGCCGCCCGCTGGCCCCGGCTGGGGAGTGCGGTGGTCGCCGCTCTGGCCGACTCGGCCGCCGCCGGCGCTCCCGGGGTACGGATCGTGCCCGGGGACGGATTCCTGCTCCTGCCGCCGATTCCCTTTCCTTCCCCCTGAATAGAGCCGGACTTCGGGCGTTATAAAGATGGACGGACGCGACGGTTCGTGACCTATCCGGCGGGACGCCGGGACGGTCCGGAGCCCAGATGGCCGTTGAGTCCATCAGGGGGTTGTGATAGCCTGCCGTCGGATTCTTATGACGGTGTTCCCCGGCTTCGCAAGGACGCCGGGGATATAGCTTGACAGGGAAGTTCTGATACCCCAATATGCCGGGCTGCGTAACTGCGGCAGCCGGCCCGAAGCGAGACGGGCCGCCGGTCCACTTCCCAGCCGATCCCCACCACTGGAACGGAGCCGCGCCGCGGACGTCCAATTAATGACGTTCGGAATGCCCGTGGGCAGGTCTGCCGGCGCCGGCCCCCACCGGGCCGCAGGAGAGAGCCGCTCGCCGACCCGCTCGATCTAGGAGTCGTGACTGTTTTGGCCAAACTCACCAAGAAACCCTATACCCGCGAAGACCAGTCTCTGGACAAGTACCTCCAGGAGATCGGCGAAGTATCGCTGATCAACGCCGAGGAGGAGGTACGTCTGGCCAAACTGGTCAAACAGGGCGACCAGGACGCGCTCAACAAGCTCGTCCAGGCCAACCTGCGCTTCGTAGTCAGTGTCGCCAAACAGTACCAGAACCAGGGACTCTCGCTGGGCGACCTGATCAACGAGGGGAACCTCGGCCTGATCAAGGCGGCCAAGCGCTTTGACGAGACCAAGGGCTTCAAGTTCATCTCCTACGCGGTGTGGTGGATCCGGCAGGCCATCCTGCAGGCCCTCGCCGAGCAGAGCCGGATCGTGCGTCTGCCCCTCAACCGGGTCGGGGCCCTGCACAAGATCGGCAAGATCTCCAGCGACCTGGAGCAGAACTACGGGCGGGAGCCCTCGGCCGAGGAGATCGCCGAGGAACTCGACATGAGCCCCTCCGAGGTGACCGACACCCTCAAGATCTCCAGCCGGCACCTCAGCCTGGACGCCCCCTTCCAAGAGGGGGAGGACAACCGCCTGCTCGATGTGCTCGAGG
>CAYUVJ010000080.1:0-8591 GCA_964447955.1 uncultured Gemmatimonadota bacterium | reverse complement strand
GGGACCTCTCCGGCCATGAGCGGGGTCGGGTTCAACCCCCTCGACGGAGAGTACGGGACATTCACCGCCGAACAGGCGGAGGCAGCGGTCCGCCCGGGGGCCGTGCACTATCCCGTGACCGCCCTGGTAGCCATCGAGAACACCCACAACAAGGCGGGGGGGACCATCTTCCCGCTGGGAGAGATGCGGCGCATCCGCAAGGTGGCCGACCGTCACCAGCTGCCGATGCACCTGGACGGGGCACGGCTCTTCAACGCGGTGGTGGCCAGCGGTATCGAACCGGCCCAGTGGGCAGAGCCCTTCGATTCCATCTCCATCTGTCTCTCCAAGGGTCTCGGAGCCCCGGTCGGTTCGGTCCTGGTCGGATCAAAGGCCTTCATCGAGCGGGCGGTGAGGGTCCGCAAGCGCTTCGGCGGTGCGATGCGCCAGGTGGGGGTACTGGCCGCGGCCGGCTTGTATGCCCTGGAACACCACATCGACCGGCTGGCCGAGGACCATCACCATGCCCGTCGGCTGGCCGAGGGCATCGGCGCCCTCAGCGGCTACCGGGTGGACCTGCCGGCGGTCCAGACCAACATCGTGATGATCGACACCACGGCCACCGGATGGAGTGAGAACGAGGTCCGGGATCGACTGGCCGACCGGGGAGTCCTGGTCAATACCTTCGGACCGGGGACCCTGCGGGTGGTGACCCACCTGGATGTGGACAGTGAAGGGATCGAAACGGCCATCGCCGCCTTCGCGGCGGTTCTGGAAGGACACGTCCCAGGATGATGGCCGATGGGGATGGGAACGCACTCCGTGCCTGGACCGAAGCCGCCCGGTCGGCGGACCGCTGTGCGGTCCTGACCGGAGCGGGCATCTCGGCCGAGAGCGGGGTTCCCACCTTCCGTGGCCCGGAAGGCCTCTGGAAGGAGTTCCGGGCCGAGGAGCTGGCCACCCCGGAGGCTTTTGCCCGGAACCCCGAGTTGGTCCGGGAGTGGTATGAGTTCAGGAGGTCGAAGCTGGACGCGGTCGAACCCAATCCGGGGCATCGGGCCTTGGCGGCGCTGGACGGGCGCTTCCGGTCCTTCACCCTGGTGACCCAGAACGTGGACGGTCTCCACCAGCAGGCGGGGAGCCGGGACGTGGTGGAACTGCACGGCAACATCCGCCGGGACCGCTGTCACCGGTGCGGCCGCCGACAGGCGGCTGGAGGACCGCTGGTCTGCGATTGCGGCGGGGCGGTGCGGCCCGACGTGGTCTGGTTCGGTGAGGTTCTCCCGGCGGAGGCCGTCGAGCGGGCCTGGCAGGCGGCCGCCTCGGCCGAAGTCTTCCTGGTGATCGGGACCAGTGCGCTGGTCTATCCGGCCGCCCAACTCCCCTACATCGCCCTCGAGGCCGGCGCCTTCCTGGTCGAGGTGAACACTACCCGCACTTCCATCACCAGCCAGACCGACCTGGCCCTCCAGGGTCCGGCGGGACACTGGCTCCCCCGCCTGCTCGAGGCGCTGGGTCCGGCGGAGGCGGAGACGGCGCCATGAGCAGATGGAGATCGGATCCACGGACCGGCCACATCCTGGCGGTCCTGGTGGCCCTGACGGCCCTGCAACTGGTGGGGGGCTGTGTCTACTTCAACACCTTCTACCTGGCGCGCCGCTACTACCGTGACGCCGAAGCCCTGCGCCTGGAAGCGGAAGCCAAGGACCAGCGGATACCGGCGCAGGCGCAACAGCTCTATGCCCGCTCCCTGGAGTTCGCAAGCAAGGTGCTGGCCGATCACCCCGACTCCAAGTGGGTCCCCGAGGCTCTCCTGATCAGTCAGAAAGCCCTCTTCCAGCAGGGTGACCTGGCCGCCTCGATCCGCAAAGGGAGGGAACTGCTGGACAACTTCCCCCGGGATCCGCTGATCACCGATTCCAGGATCTGGATCGCCCGGGCCCACTCGGCGCTGGGGGACCACCTGGCCGCTGTCGCCGAAGCCCGGGCGGTGGCCGAGGTCGCCGGCCCCGAACTGCGGGCCGAGGCCCTCTTCGTCGAAGCCCGGGCCCTCGGATTGGCGGGACGGCGGGAAGAAGCGGAAGCCGCTCTCGACCGGATACTCTCCGATCCCGACATCCCTCCCGCACTGGGTCTGAGAGCCCGTCTGGCTATCATCGAGATCCTCGTGGAACAGGGGGAACACCAGCAGGCGGCCGACCGGCTGGAAGCCCTGCTGGAGGAACCGGGTCTGAGTCGCTCCCGGCGGACCGAGGTCACCGTCGACCTGATCGACCAGCTGCTGCTGGCGGGACGGATCGAAACGGTCGAGACGCGGCTTACCGACCTTGAGGCGCTGGAAGGGAGCGGTCTCTACAAGGGGGTCATCCGTTATTACCGCGGACGCCTGGCCAAGGCCCGGGGCTCAGGCCGGCAGGCCAGTGAGAACATGGTCCTATCCCTATCCGAAGGGGTCACGGCGGATTGGGAGTATCGGATCCGTCTCGACCTGGCCGCCCATCTCGAATCCCTCAACAGCTGGGTGGCGGCCGTGCCCGAATACCGGGTCCTCACGGTGGCGGTCGTAGAACCCCCGGTGAAGGTCCGGGCCAACGATCGGATGGCGGCTATCCTCCGGCTCTACGCCCTGCGTTCAGCAATGGCGGCGGTCGAGGAGGGCATCACCTATCCCGACCCGCGCGGGGCGGCGGCCCCGAGCCGGGTCGCGGCCCGGGTGGGTGCGGAGGAGTTGGAACGGCGCCGTCCCCCCCCCGATGACCCGGACCTGGCGGACGTCCGCCGCCGGGTCGCCGTCGAAGAGGGGGACCAGTCCCTTCAACCCTCCGCCGGGGATGTCCCACCCGGGATGTATCTCTACCTTTTGGCGGAGCACTTCGCCGGGGCGATGGCGCTGCCCGACTCGGCAAGGCGTTACCTCGACCTGCTGGTGCGGCGGCATCCCGATTCCGAACTGGTGCCGCAGGCCTGGTTCGCACGGCACGAGTGGGCCCGGCCCGGCCCGGCCGGTGAGGAGGAGCGGCTCCAGGCCCGGCGGCGTCTGACCGAGGAGTACCCGCAGAGCCGCTGGACCTGGCTGCTGCTCCGACAGGCCGGGGAAGATCCCCCAGCCCCGCCCGAGGTGAGGGCCGAGGAGGCCTTCCGGCGGGCGGAGGCCCTGGTGGACCCGCTGGCCGAACCGTCGAACTGGGGGGCGGCGGTGGATTCGCTGCGGGCGGTCTCGGCCCGCTGGCCGGGGAGTCCGGCGGCACGGTCGGCCGAGCTGGCCGCCGCCCGGCTGCTCGAACTGGGCGCCGGTCCTCCCGATTCCGCCCGGGTCGCCTACGAACGGCTGGCGGAGGGGGTCCCGGAAACGGCCGAGGGGCGCCGGGCCGCCGATCGCCTCCGCGCCGTCCCGACCGGATCGCCCCCCGAGCCGATGGCGATCCGGCGTCAGTTCATCGAACAGGAGATTTCGAGCTGGGACACATGGTTCAAGACCCTGCAGGCCGCCCAGGTCGTACGGCTCCAACAGGGGCAGGTCGGGTCCCGAGCCGCCGCTGTACCCGGTCAGACGGGAGCGGGGGGGGGGCGTCCGGGCGAGGCCCGTCCCCCCGGTCGGCCTCCGCCCACCACCATACCACCCGCCCCTTGAACCGGACCTGGGGCATCGGCTTGCTCTCGGTCCTGCTGCTGCTGTCCGCCTGTGCGCCGGCGCCCAAGTATGTGACCGGCCGGAACGGACCGCGGACATCGGGCGGGAGCACCACCGCGACCCCCCGACCGGCCACCCCCGACCGGCCGCCCCCGCGTTCCTCTACCGGCCGGGTCCCGAGCGGTCCGGAACGATGGGGCGATCACTACCTGCGCGGGATGGCCTCGTATTACGGCCAGGAGTTCCACGGCCGCAAGACGGCCAACGGCGAGATCTTCAACATGTACAAGCTGAGTGCCGCCCACCGGACCCTCCCGCTGGGGACCACCGTCCGGGTCTGGAACCTGGAGAACGGGCGGAGCGTGGTGTTGCGCGTCAACGATCGCGGACCTTTCATCGAGGGACGGATCCTCGATCTCTCCTACGCCGCGGCCCTCGAACTGGAGATGGTGAGCCAGGGGGTGGCCCCGGTGCAGATCGAGATCCTGGAACTGCCCCCCCAACCGTGGTGGTGAGACCTTGAGCGACGCCCCCTGCATCCCGCTTCTCCGCGAACGGGCCCGGCACTTCGACACCCGCCTCTGCATCGGTCTCGATCCCGATCCGGACCGGATCCCGGCCATCCTGCAGGACGACCCCGACCCGGTCCTCACTTTCTGTCGGACCATCGTGGACGCCACCTCCGATCAGGTGCTCTGCTACAAGCCCAACGCCGCTTTCTTCGAGGTGGATGGGGCGGCCGGCTGGGAACGGCTGCAGGCCCTGCTTGCCTATATCCCCGACCAGATCCCGGTCATCCTGGATGCCAAGCGGGGGGACATCGGCAACTCCAGCCGGGGTTACGCCCGCATGGCCTTCGAATCACTGGGCGCGGACGCGGTCACCGTCAGCCCCTGGATGGGCCGGGACTCGCTGGCACCGTTCCTGGAATACGAGGAGCGGGGGATCTTCGTGCTGGCCGTCACCTCCAACCCGGGAGCGGAGGATTTCCAGCTGCGGGAGTCAGGCGGGGAGCCGCTCTCGGTGCACGTGGCCCGGGCGGCGGCCGGCTGGAACGAGCACGGCAACATCGGTCTGGTGGTGGGCGCAACCCGTCCCGGACTGCTGCAGACCCTGCGGCAGGCCGCCCCGACCTTGCCTTTCCTGGTGCCGGGGGTGGGTGCCCAGGGGGGGGACCCGGCGGCGGTGATGGCGGCGGCCCTCGACGCCGAGGGGGAAGGGGTCATCGTGAACGCCAGCCGTAGCATCCTTTACAGCGACGACGCGGACTTCGAACGGGGGGCGGCCCGGGCGGCCGGGCTGCTCCGTGAGGCCTTGAACCGCGCCCGCCAGCAGGCGCTGGCCGCCCGTGGGGAAGAGGAAGGTGCTTGAACAGGTCCTTGAGGCCAGGATTGCGGAACGGTAACTTGGACCCTCGTCACGTCGAACGGACAGGAGTCCCGGATGGCACGCAAAGTCGTGAAGAAGTCGGGCTGGCTCCCCCTCGGGCCCCGCAACCGCTTCTGGTTCGGAGTGGCCGTCGGGGTGATCGCGGTCGGCTACATCTTCCTGAGCATCGGCCCCTGGGACTCTTTCTGGTCGCTCTCGCTGGCCCCGGTCCTGCTGGGCCTGGGCTACTTCGTGCTCATCCCATACGCCATCATGACCCGGGGGGAACGACCGCGCACCGAGGAACGGAAGACCGCGGGATCGACCTCGTAAGGTTATTTCGGGGCGATTAGCTCAGCTGGTCCAGAGCACCTGCCTTACACGCAGGAAGTCAGAGGTTCGAATCCTCTATCGCCCACCACTGTCCTGCAGGGCCCGTCCCCCCGTCGCTCTCCCTCCCCGCGCCGCACCGCTCCGCTTGCGCAGTTCGTCCAGCAGTTCCTGACGGAGATATGAGGACCGGTCCGGGGAGCGGCCGCAGTTTTGCGTCGATAGGGCCCGGCGGGGTGGCTAAGATGCGTGGCGACACCCGGATCCGAACAGGAGTCCCGCTGTGATGACCCGAGCCCCGTTCCCCTCCCTGTCACTCGCCGCTATCCTCGCCGCTCTCTGGTCCCTGACCCTGGTGGCCGGGCCGGAGGCGGCTGCCCAGACGGGTCCGCTCCCCGACTGGGAGAACCCGGGGGTGGTGGCCCGCGGCCGCGAAGCGCCCCATACCGACCTGGTCCCCTTCCCGGACGCCCGCACGGCCCGGCGGGGAGAGCGGGAGGACAGCCCGCGCCAGCGCAGTCTGAACGGGGACTGGCGTTTCCACTGGGTGCCGCGACCCGATGAGCGGCCTCGTGATTTCTTCCGTCCCGGATTCGACGATTCCGACTGGGGTCACCTGAAGGTCCCCTCCAACATCGAGCTGGCCGGCTACGGCTGGCCGATCTACTTCAACAGCTCCTATTCCTTCCGACCGACCGAGCCCCCCTTCATCCCCCACGACGACAATCCGGTCGGTTCCTACCGGCGCACTTTCCGGATCCCCGGCGACTGGGACGGGATGCGGGTTTTCCTGCGCTTCGAGGGGGTCTCCTCGGCTTTCTACATCTGGGTGAACGGCGAGCAGGTCGGTTACAGCGAAGGGAGCCGCACTCCGGCCGAGTTCGACATCACCGAGCGGTTGCAGCGGGGGGACAACCTGCTGGCGGTCGAGGTCTACCGTTACTCCGACGGTTCCTACCTGGAATGCCAGGACTTCTGGCGGATGAGCGGCATCTACCGGGACGTCTGGCTGACCGCCCGGCCGAGTATCCACCTGCGCGACTTCTGGGTGCGTACCGACCTGGACGGGGACTACACCGACGCCGAACTGCTGCTGGAAACCGAGATCCGCAACCAGGGTGAGGAGCGGGCCGACTACCGACTCGAGACCGCCCTCTACGACCCGCGGGGTCGCGAGGTCTTCCGCCGGGACGAGGAGCCGCGGCGGGTCAACAGCGGGGTGAGCGACCGGCCCGCCTTCAGCTACCCGGTGCGTGCCCCGGCCCACTGGACGGCCGAGACCCCCGACCTCTATGAGCTGGTGCTCACCCTCAAGGACGGTGACGGAAAGGTCCTGGAAGCGGTCCGCAGCCGGGTCGGCTTCCGCGAGGTCGAGATGCGGGAAGGGCAGCTGCTGGTCAACGGGAAGACCATCCTGTTCAAGGGGACCAACCGGCACGAGAACGACCCCGACACCGGGCATTACGTCAGCCGGGAATCGATGGTCCGGGACATCCTGCTGATGAAGCAGAACAACCTGAACGCGGTCCGGACCAGCCACTATCCCGACACTCCCGAGTGGTACGACCTGTGCGACGAGTACGGGCTCTGGCTGATCGATGAGGCCAACATCGAGTCGCACGGGATCGGCTACCACCTCGACCGCACCCTGGCCAACAAGATCGAGTGGCTGCTCCCCCACATGGACCGGACGGTGCGGATGGTGGAGCGGGACAAGAACCACCCCAGCGTCGTCATCTGGTCGCTGGGCAACGAGATGGGGGACGGGCTCTGCACCATCGCCACCGCCGGGTGGATCCACGGGCGCGACCCCACCCGGCCGGTCCACTCCGAGCGGGCGGGGGACCGCAGCCACGTCGACCTGATCAGCCCGATGTACGCCGGGGTCGACTACCTGGTCCGCTGGGCCTCGACCGAACACGACCGGCCGCTGATTCTCTGCGAGTACGCCCACGCCATGGGCAACAGCACCGGCAACCTGTTCCAGTACGTGGATGCCTGGCGGGCCCACCGGCAGCTGCAAGGGGGATTCGTCTGGGACTGGGTCGACCAGGGGCTGCGGAAGCCGGTACCCGAGGCCTTCCGGGACCGGAAGCAGTCGGTACCGGCGGAGACCTTCTTCGCCTACGGGGGGGACTTCGGTCCGCCTGATGTGCCCAGTGACGACAACTTCTGCATGAACGGGCTGGTGGCCGCCGACCGCATCCCCCACCCGGGTCTGACCGAGGTCAAGCACCAGTACCGGCCGGTACGGGCCCGCCTGACCGAGCACACCGAGAGCCGGAGTGTGCTGGAGGTGGAGAACGGCTACGACTTCCTCACCCTGGACCACCTGGAGATGCACGCCGAATGGCCGGGTATGAAGCCCTTCATCATCCACGTGGAGGACCTCCCCGCCGGCCGCCGCCGGGAGATCACCCTGCGGCACTCGGCCCTGCCCCCCGGTCAGCCGGGGGAGGAGCGTTTCGTCGACCTCTCCTTCCGGACCCTGGAGAAGAGCGCCTGGGCCCAGAAGGGCGTCGAGGTCGCCCACGAGCAGATCGAACTGGACGTCACCCCGCTGGCGCCGCTTGAGACCGCGGCGCTGCCGGCCCTGGCCGTCACCGACACCCTCGACGGGGTCCTGGTGCGCGGGCCCGAGGTGAGTGCCTTCTTCGACCCCGCGCTGGGAACCGTGACCTCCCTGCGCCTGGGGGAGACCGAACTGCTGGCCGCTCCGCTCCGCCCCGAGTTCTGGCGGGCTCCCACCGACAACGACCGGGGCTTCCGCATGCCCGAGCGCTGGGGAGTGTGGCAGGGGGCCGGCGCCGGCTGGGAGCCGGGTCCTGCGAGCGTGGAACAGCCCGACTCCACCCGCGTCGAGATCACCGTCTCGGGCCGGCTGCCGGCCGTCGACAGCGGGCTCACCCTGCGCTTCGGCATCTACGGCAGTGGGGACCTGACGGTGGAGGCCGAGTTCTCACCCGGGGCGACCGAACTCCCCCCCATGCCCCGCTTCGGTCTGCGGACCAGCCTGCCGGGCGGGTTCGAGGACCTCACCTGGTACGGGCCCGGCCCGGGGGAGGCCTACGTCGACCGGCTGCAGGGTTCCCCCGTCGGGGTCTGGGAATCGACCGTGGACGTGCTCTTCACCGACTACTCCGAGCCCCAGGAGAACGGGAACCGGACCGCGACCCGCTGGGCCGCCCTCACCCGGGGTGATGGGACCGGTCTGCTGGTGGCCGCCCTGGGACAGACCGAGGCCGACCGGCTGGACGTGAGCGCTCTCCACTATTCGCTGGAG
>CAYUVJ010000079.1:0-8600 GCA_964447955.1 uncultured Gemmatimonadota bacterium | reverse complement strand
TTCCCGGACAGGGGTGAAGAGCAGGCACAAATAACACCCGCCCGGGGCCGGCGTCAATCGCCGGTGGCCGGCCTTGGTTCCATGGCGGGAGCGGAACTCCTCTATCTGATTGGTCGACTTGGGTTACTCGTCTTCGGATGAACTCTTTCTTCATTCCCATAGCGATCGCCGGCAAATGCTCGAAGCGGTCGTGCTATCCGCTTCCGGGAGTGTCAGTGGCCGCTCTCACACTCCCCGAAGTCGATCTCGGCCGAGTCCCCCACGTTCAGGGCCATGGGCCGGCCGCGCACCACCGCCCCGGCCCCGACCAGGCTGCCGTCCAGCACCGTCCCTTCCACTCGGGCCCCCTCGCCCAGGATGGCATTGCGGACCACACTGCCCCGGATGACCACCCCGTCCTCCAGGGTCACATGAGGTCCTACGATGGAGCGCTCCACGGTGACGTCACGGCCGAAAGAGACCGGCGGGATGACCACCGCCTCGGCTCCGACCTCCGGGGGCGGTTCGGGCGGCCGGCGGTCGAGCAGGACCCGGTTGGTCTCCAGGACCGTCTCCGGCAGACCACAGTCGTACCAGCCGTCCAGCTTGAAGGGACGGAAGACCGCCCCCTCCCTGATCATCAGGGAGAGGGCGTCGGTGAGCTGGTACTCGCCCCGGGTGCGGATATCCTCCTTCACCAGCCGGTCGAGGGACTGGAAGAGCAGCTTGGTGTCATTGATGTGGTAGAGTCCGGCGATGGCCAGGTAACTGACCGGTTCACTCGGTTTCTCCACCAGCCGCACCACCTTCTCCCCCTCGACCACCACCACGCCGAAGCGCGAGGGGTCGTCGACCTCCATGACCCCGAGGTTGTTGCCTCCCCGGGCGATCACTCCCTTGAGGTCGGCGTCGAAGAGGGTATCCCCCAGTACGATGAAGACCGGATCGTTGCGGATCGCCTTGCGGGCTTCGAGTACGGCATGACCCAGCCCGAGCCGCTCCTTCTGTTCGACCCACTGCAGTCCCTGGCGGTAGGTCCGTTCACCCCACTCCCGGATGACCTCGCCCATGTGCCCGATGACGAAGACGAACTCCTCGATCCCGGCCTCCTGGAGCCGGTCGACGATATGACCCAGGATGGGCTTTCCGGCCACGTTCAGCAGGGCCTTGGGGACCGTATGGGTGTGGGGTCGCAGCCGGGTACCGATCCCGGCGACGGGGATAAGCGCCTTCACGGTGCCGCCTCCCTGAGTTCGGATTTGAGTCGGTCGATCCTGGTCACCGGAGTGGGGTCGATCCCCCAGCCCAGAGCGAGGTAGACGCTGGTGTAATCGGCCAGGGCCAGCAGTGACCAGGTCCTGGCCAGCAGATGCTCGCCTTCCCCCGTCAATCGCCGGACCGGCGCCCCGGTCTCCGCGATCAGCCGGGCGGTCACGGCGATCCGGCGGGAGAGCCGTTCACCCTGCTCGGGGTCCTCGAGGAAGAGGACCCGGGTCCGGGGGTAGAGGTCGGTCTGTGCTTCCCAGCCCACGATCTCGTTGTGGTCGAGCTCGGGGAGCAGATGCCCGCCGGTCAGCCGCTTGCCGTTCTCGCTCAACTGCCCCCGCCAGCGCACGGCCACCGCGCCCAGCGGATGGACCGGAGCGTAAAGGATGGGAAGCCCGGTGTCCAACCAGAGGGCCAGGTCTTTGGCCGGGTTCCCTCCCACCGGGACGGCCCGGCCGCAGACTTCCCGGGCCGTCTCCAGGACGGCCGGCACACCTTCCAACTCCCGCCGGGCCGTCCCGGCATCGGGTCCCTCACCGGCCGGACCGACCGCGCGCAGCAGGGCGGCCAAGGTGGCGAAGGCCATCGGCAGGGCCGCCCGGGGCTGGTAGCCGGGTTCCAGACCCAGGACCGGCACGCCTTCGACCTCGGCCCGGCGTCCCAGTTCACCCCCCGTGGTCACCGCCGCCCGTTCCAACCCGCGCTCCGCGGCCTGGTCCCAGACCGCCAGGGTCTCCTCGGTCTCCCCCGAGTAGGAGCAGGCCACCACCAGGGTCTGATGGTCGACCCAGGCGGGCAGTTCGTAGTCCCGGACCACGTGCAGCTGGACCGACCAGCGGCGGACCAGCCAGGCACCCAGCAGGTCGGCCGCGATTGCGGAACCCCCCATCCCGGCCACCACGATCCGGCGGCAGTCCCGCCAGCTCCCCGGCGCCCGGAAAGCCTCTGCCGCGGCCTGTGCGCTCCGCCACTGGTCGGCGGATGACTCGACGCGGGCCAGCATCCCGCCGGGGTCGCCGGCGGCCAGGCCGGCGGCGTCATCCAGGCGACGCCGGGGATCGCCCCCGCTCACGACTCCTCTCCGTTCAACTGGGGATGCTCGGGGTAGAGCATCAGTTCTTCCTGACTCTGGGTGACCAGACCACCCAGCTTGCCCTCGGTGTAGCGGCGGGCCACCTCGGTCACCTCAGCCACGGTGCGGCAGGCCAGGGCCTCGTCGGCGCAGGCCCGGGCTTCAGCGTGGGTGCAGGAACGGATGATCTTCTTGATCTCGGGCAGCAGTTGGCCGGTCACCGAGAACTCGTCCATGCCCAGGCCCAGCAGGATCATGGTGGCCAGCGGGTTGGCGCTCATCTCGCCGCAGATGCCCACCCAGCGCCCCTGCCGATGAGCGGCTTCGATGGTCCGTTGGATGAGTCTGAGGATGGCCGGGTGGAGTTCCTGATAGAGGTAGGCCACCCGGCTGTTCCCGCGGTCGACCGCGATGGCGTACTGGATCAGGTCGTTGGTGCCGATCGAGAAGAAGTCGACCTCGCGGGCCAGTTCGTCGGCCACCATGCAGGCGGCGGGAAGCTCCATCATGATACCGACCGGCATGTCTTCGTCGAAGGGGATGCGATCCCGCTTGAGGCTCTCGCGGGCGCGCTGGACCGCGGCCTTGGCCTGCATGAGTTCCTCCAGGCCGCTGATCATCGGGAAGAGGAGCTTGATGTTGCCGTGAGCCGAAGCCCGCAGGATGGCCCGCAGCTGGGTGTCGAATTCCTTGGGTCGGGCCAGGCTGACCCGGATGGCCCGCCAGCCCAGGAAAGGGTTGCCTTCGGCCGGCAGGTCGGTCAGCAGGCCCCACTTGTCGCCGCCCAGATCGAAGGTGCGGATGATGACCGGATCGGGGGCCACCTTCTCCACTACCCCGCGGTAGTCCCGATACTGTTCCTCCTCATCCGGCAGGCGGCCTCGCTCCAGATAGAAGTACTCGCTGCGCAGCAGGCCGATCCCCTTCGCCCCGTGGGCGATGGCCGTTTCGACCTCATCGGGCAGCTCGATGTTGGCCGACAGTTCCACCTCGCGCCCGTCCAGGGTCACCGCCGGCAGCTTCTTGAGTTTGAGGAGTTCCCGCTCCAGCTCGGCGAAGCGGGCCTTCTGGGCCTCGAAGAACTTGATCAGTCGTTCGTCGGGATTGACGGCCACGATGCCCGAGGTCCCGTCCACCGCGATGAGCATCCCGTTCTGGACCCGCTGGGTGATGCGGGGCACTCCGGCCACCGCCGGCACGCCCAGACTGCGGGCCATGATCGCAGCGTGGCTGGTCCGCCCCCCCGCCTCGGTGACGATGGCCAGCACCTTCTCGGTGTCGAGATGGGCGGTCTCGGTCGGGGTCAGTTCGTCGGCCACCACGACCACCGGACGGCGCAGGTTGCGCAGCAGGACCCGGCCCGAAGGGGTCAGTCGCTCCAGGACCCGGCGCCGCACGTCCTCGATGTCGATCGCCCGCTGGGAGAGGTACTCGTCACTGCCTTGGGAGAGGCTGTTGCGCACCCGGACCATGATGCCGTCGAAGACCGATTCGGCGTTGCGACCGGTCTCCCGGATGGCAGCGACCACGTCGTCCACCAGCATGGTGTCCTGCAGGATCATGATGTGGGCGTCGAGGATCCGGGCCCCCTCCGGCCCGGTGCTCCGCAGGAGCTTGTCGCGCAGGGCACTGACCTCCTCGCGGGCCATCTCCAACGCCGCCAGGTAGCGCGCCACTTCGTCCTCGACCGCGCCCGGATCCAGGTCCCGGACCTCGACCCGCAACTCGCCTCGGCGGAAGAGGTAAGCCTCCCCGACGACGAAACCCGGGGATGTAGCGATGCCGCTGATCATGCGATCCATACCGACTCCGGCGGGATGAAGGGATCAGTCTTCCTGAAAGCCAGATTCTATCAAGGCGCTCAGTGCGTCCAAACAGGCTTGTGCATCCTCACCCTCGGCCTCGATGCACAGGTCGGCCCCGTTCTCGGCGGCCAGCATCATCACGCCCATGATGCTCTTGCCGTTGACCCGCAGCTCGTCACGCTCGATCCAGACCTCGCAGTCGTACTTCGAGGAGGTCTGCACGAAGAGCGCCGCCGGGCGGGCATGCAGACCGAGCCGGTTGCGGATGGTCACTGTCCGTCGAAGGGCCACTCCCGTGCTCCGTTCCCTGTCCTTCAGATCAGCAGAGCGTACAGGCTAACGAGCAGGGTCACGACCAGCCAGGCCAAAACCGGAGGGAAACGCCGCCGCCACAGCATGACCTCGACGGCCGTCGCCACCCCCACCAGCCCCACCCCGGGCCAGCCGGCCGGGGTACGGGGATGGAGGACCAGCAGGGCGAAAAGGGCACCGGCGGCCAGGGCCGCCACCCGACGGGTCCACCGCACGAGCCTCTCCGCCCGTCGACCGCCGACCTCACGGAAGACCTCGGGGCCCTTGTCGTAGCCGAGCCGGAGACCTTCCGAACGCACCACCATCAGGGGCAGGTTGTAGAGGAGCAGGAGTACCAGTGCCCCCCAGAGCGGCTCGAAGAAGACGGTGAGCAGACCGGCCAGGACGGCCAGAGGCATCAGGCCGGCCCAGACGAGCCGGTCCCCGATGTTGCCCAGCAGACTGGCCAGCGACCGCTGGAGACGCTCCCGGGAATCCTCGTCGAGCGCCCTGGGATCCCCGGCCGCGCGGCGTTCCTCGTCCCGGATCATCGCCCCGGCCACCACCCCGGCCAGGTAGGGATGGGTGTTGAAGTAGCCGAGTTGCCGCTGGAGCGCCTCATCACGGCGCTCGGGGTCGGATTCGAGGTCGCGCAGGGCCGGCAGCAGCATGGCCGCCCATCCCAGGTTCTGGAAACCCCGATAGTTGAATCCCGTCTGGACGACCAGTCCCCGCAGGAAGACCGCGAAACGGCTCGACTCCCGGACGCGCGGAGAGACCGGCGGGGTCCTGTTCACAGCACGGCCGTCCCGAGACCGGCGAGAGCGGCTCCGGCCAGCAGCCAGGGGAGGAGCCGGCGCTCACCCAGGGTGAGGACCAGGTAGGTCAGCCCGGCAGCGGCCACCCCGACCAGCAGTTCCCAGGGCTGGATGCGGCCGGCCAGCGGCAGCCGGCCGGCCAGACGGACCAGCAGCTGGCCGATCCCAGCCCCGATCACCCCGACCACGGCCCCCCGGACCGCGGTGAGGGCCAGCCCGACGGCCAGGGCAGACCGCAGTCGGGCCTCCCGGCGACCGATCGGCGCCGAGCGGACACTCCGGTCGAGGCTTTCCTGCCAGTTGAACTGGGCGATGGCCACCCGGCCGCTCAATCCGAACGCCGGCAGGGCGACCAGCAGGACCAGCACACCGGTCAGAGCCAGGTCGCCGGGGACGGTCTCAAGCGCCAGCAGTACCCCCCCGACCAGCCCGGCGGTGACCGGGCCCCGGTCGGGGTAGAGGGTGGTCCCCACCGGGAGTTCGCTCGCCCGGGGGAGCTGGAGGAGGGCTCCGAACCAGGCTCCCTCGAGCGGCATCCCCAAGGCCGCGCCGGTCAGGGTGCCGATGACCAGGGGCTGGTGGACCAGGGCCTGAAGGACGTCATAGGTGTCGAGGGCGGCCACCGCGGCCAGAACGGCGACGATCAACCAGCCGCTCACCGGCGGCCTCCCGGCCGCAGGTCGACGACGGTGACCCCCTCCGGGATCGGGAAGGTGAACAGAGTGGGGTCCTGGACGGTTACGGTCACCTCGTCGAGCACATAGCGGTGGTTGTTCCCCGCACCATCCCGGTACTCCAGACGCACCACCAGCAGGTCGCGCGTGTCCACCCATACGTCGATGACCCGAGGGTCGGCCTGGGTAAGACGCTCGAGCCGCAGCACCGCCATCCGGAGTCGCCCCAGCCGTTCCTCCCGCAGCCAGGTGGCATTGACGTCATCGGTGTAGGCGGAGAAGAGTTGTCCGGGGGTGACTACTTCCCGGGCCGGGTCGACCCGGTCGATGATGACCTGCTTCTGGGCCGGGGTGTACTGCCAGATGGTCCGGCCGTCGGATACGATGGTCACGTCCCCGGTCTCTATCCGGACGCTGTCCCGGCCCGCCAGATGGATCCGCCCCACGGTGGTCTGGGTCTCCCCGGCCAGGACCCACTCGAAGGTGTGGGTGATCCCGGCCTGCAGACCGGGGATGGCCTGCCAGCGTGCGCGGAGCTGTTCCAGCAGGCGTGCGGTCTCCTCGGCCGAATGCTCCTGCCCGGCCGCGCCCGGACCGAGCGCGAGCGGCAGGACCATGGCCGCGAGCAGCGCCCCGACCCGCGATCGGCGGTTCCTCATCGGCGTCTCCCCCAGGGGAGGTCGTCGAGCTGTTCCTCGGTCAAGAGGACCTCCCGGGCCTTGGTGCCGTCGGGGGGACCCACCACCCCCAGCATCTCCAGCTGGTCCATCATGCGGGCGGCCCGGGTGTAGCCCACCCCCAGACGCCGCTGGATGAGGCTGATGGAACCCTGGTCGTGGGTCACGACCACCATGGCCGCCTCGCGCAGCTGGTTGTCCAGGTTCTCACCGGCCGCCCCCATCACCCCACCGTCGAGGCCCTGGGGAGCGAAGATGTCCAACTCCTCGGTCTCCAACTCCTGACCCCCCACGAAGTTCACCAGCCGTTCGATCTCCTCGTTGGAGAGGAAGGCGCCGTGGATACGCTGCGGTTCCACGAAGGAGGGGTTGGTGTAGAGCATGTCCCCCTTGCCCAGCAGCTTCTCGGCCCCGTTGACGTCCAGGATGGTGCGGGAGTCGGTCTTGGAGGGGACCTGGAAGGCGATCCGCGAGGAAAAGTTGGCCTTGATCGGACCGGTGATCACATCCACCGAAGGACGCTGGGTGGCCAGCACCAGATGGAGTCCGACTGCCCGGGCCTTCTGAGCGATGCGCTGGATCAGGGTCTCGATATCGGCCGAGGAGGTCATCATCAGGTCGGCCAGCTCATCGATCACGATGACCATGTAGGGCAGGGGCGTGGGGATGTCCTGACCCTGCTCCGGGTCCTCCTTCTGCTCGGCTTCCTCCCGCAGCCGCCGGACCTTGGCGTTGAACTGGTCGAGGTCGCGGCACATGAAGCGGGCCAGCAGGTCGAAGCGCTCCTCCATCTCCAGCACCGCCCAGCGCAGGGCGTCGACGGCTTTCTTGGAATCGATGACCACCGGGGTGATCAGATGGGGGATGCGGTTGTAGATGCCCAGTTCCAGCATCTTCGGGTCGACCAAAATGAGCCGGCACCGTTCGGGACCCATCCGGTAGAGCAGACTGGCTATGAGCACGTTGATGCAGACGCTCTTCCCCGAGCCGGTGGTCCCGGCAATGAGCAGGTGAGGCATCGAACCCAGGTCGACCGCGAAGGGATCGCCGTTGATGGTGTTCCCCAGCGCGATGGGCAAGCGGTATTCGGCCTCGGCGAAGGCCGGGGATTCCAGGACCTCGCGCAGGCGGACGATCCGCGGCTTGGGATTCGGGATCTCCACCCCGACCGCGGCCTTACCCGGGATGGGGGCGACGATGCGGATGCGCTTGGCCCGCATGGCCAGGGCCAGGTCGTCGGCCAGGTTGACGATCTGGTTGACCTTGACCCCCGGGGCCGGTTTGACCTCGAAGCGGGTGATGACCGGACCGGTCTGCCAGCCGGTGACCTCGGCCTGGACGCCGAAGGAGAGCAGTTTCTCCTGGAGCAGCTCGGCCTCCTGGCGCAGGGTCGCATCGTCGGGTCCCATCTCTTCGGCCGAGGGGAGAGCGAAGAGGTCGAGCGGCGGGGCGGCGTAGGTGTCGGTGTCACGCGGCGGAGCCGGGATCGGCGGGAGCGGCCGCTCGAACTCGGGGGCCCATTCCTCCTCTTCGGCCGGCGGCTCCGGCGGGAGTTCCCTGTCGGGTGCCGCCGCGACCTCTGTTCCGTCCTCCTCGTGCGCACCGGGGATCTCCGGGATCGCTTCGGCGGCCGTACCCCGGCGCCATGGCCGGAACGAGCTCAGCCGGCTGGCGGTCCGCCCGAGGGTCGTACCCAGCCAGACCACGGCCCGCACCAGGGACCGGCCGGCCGCGGCCAGCATACGGCCGGTCCCGACCAGGAGGGCGACGATGGCCGCCCCCGCCGCCGCTACCCCGGCGGCGACCCGGCTGGGACTGAGTTCGAAGGCCGCCATGAGGAAGAGGATCAGGGTCACCAGCCAGATCAGGGGGGCGCCGACCACCCCTGTGCTGCCGACCAGCAGTCCGGCTACCGATCCCCCCACCGTTCCGGCCACATCGTAGGAGATCTCCTGGTTGACCAGGAAATGGGGGAAAGCCAGCAGCACGCTCAGGAAGAACTGGAGGCCCAGGACCCG
>CAYUVJ010000078.1:0-8654 GCA_964447955.1 uncultured Gemmatimonadota bacterium | reverse complement strand
CTGGCCCTGGTGGTCCAGAACTTCTCGGATGCCGCCACGGTCGATGCCGCCTGTCAGGCCTGTCACGCCGGCACCACCGGGCACACCATGGGCACCTCCTCCCAGCATGCGGCGGCGGGGGTGGCCTGTACCTCCTGCCACACCATCCACCAGAGTCCGGTCACCACGGGGCTGATGACGGAGGCCTCACCCGGGCTCTGCTTCAGTTGCCACCTGGATGTGATGGCCACCTTCCAGGCCGCCGACCGGCACCGGCTGAACCAGGGGGTGGTGAGCTGTGAGAGCTGCCACAATCCCCACGGCAGCCCGGAGCCGGCCATGCTGGCCAAGACCATGGCGGGCGGCGAACTCTGCATCACCTGTCACTTCGCCCAGCGCGGACCGTTCGTCTATCAGCACCCGGTCGGGACCGTCGAGGGCTGTGTGGCCTGCCACACTCCCCACGGTTCGGCCAACCGGTTCATGCTGAAGACCCAGCAGGTCCGCGAACTGTGCATCTCCTGTCATATCGACGCCCCGACGTTCCACGACGTCTCGAACAGTCGGTACCGGGTATGCACGGACTGCCACACGGCGATCCACGGCAGCGACACCCATCGCCTGTTCTTCAGGCGATGAGGGGGAGGAGGACGGTGATGCGCGACAGGATTCGAACGACTGCCCCGGTCCTCGGCTCGGCCCTGGCCCTGCTGCTCGCCCTCGGGGCGGGTGTGCAGGCCCAGCTGCCCGCCGGCTGGACCGGCAGTGTGGAACTGGGCGCCCGGACCCTCTCTCTCTCCGGCGGGTCCAACTATGAGGCGAAATACCAGGAGGATGTGAACTTCCAGTCGGGACTGAGGCTGATGAGTCTCTCGCTGGAGGGCGGGCTGGCCGGCCAGCGCTTCGGCCTGAACGCCGCCGGCTGGGGATCCGACCCGTACTCCAGCCTGAACGGCTGGCTCAAGGGGGACGCCTTCCGGATCCGTTTCGGGGGGACCAACGCCCAGTACTACCACACCATGGGCTCCGCGGTGGAGGAATACGGGCTGGCCGGGATCCCGGTCGCCCTGACCCGCCGCAACCGGTGGGCCCAACTCGACCTCGACCTGGGGCCGGTCCCGCTCTATGTGCGCTGGGACCGCTACCGCCGGGAGGGGCTGGAGACCGGGGTGTGGAACATCGAACGGGAACGTCATGCGGCCCTGAGCCCGGTGGACGAGACCTCCACGGCCTTCACGATCGGAGCGGCGCTGCCCGTGGCCATCGCGGCGGTGGACTTATCCTACTCGCTCTACTCGCTGGACAACCGCTACGGGGCTTTCGTGACCGAGACGAGCGACGGGCTGGACGGTCGGCTGAGTACCCTGGATGCCTACGAGCACATCGTCCATGACGAGGGGAGCCTGCCGGTCCTGAAGGCCAACGTGGCCGCGCCGCTGGGTCCGGCCAACGTCCGTTTCGGCTACTCCTCGTCGGCCGGCACCGTCGACAAGACCCTCACCGAGGTGGTCCAGGGCGTGCGTTACAACGGCCTTCCGGTCGACTCCTCGGATGAGATCACCGGTAGTCTGGACCGCACCTTCACGGTGCTGGAGGCCGGCGTCAACATTCCCCTGCCGATGGGGCTGAGCGCCGACCTCTCGCTGCGCCAGACCGACTTTGAGGTCAGCGGGATGTGGGACGCCGATGTGGACGTCGGGACCACGCTGGCTGCTACCCGCTACCTGGGACGCGTCTTCTGGCGGCCCATGCGGGGGGTCTCCTTTGACTTCGGCGGGGCGATGGTGAACCGCACCTTCGAGGAGACCGCACCGGGGTCGATCGGTGAGGTCGAGACGGTCAGCGCCGACTGGGTGGGCGGGTTCACCTACACCCGCCAGGAGTACTTCTCGCTCCGTTACTCCTTCATGGTGGCGGACATCGAGGACCCCTACACCCGTCTGGCCCCGACCGACCGGAACATCCACCGGGGGGTGCTGAGTCTCAAGCCCCTCGACTGGCTGACCGCCAGCCTGGCCTACAAGGCCGGGACGGCGATGCGCTACTACAGTCATGACAGCGAAGATCCCTCCTACTTCTTCAACACCCGGGTCTCCGATGTGCGCAGCACCACGGTGTCGCTGCAGGCTGCCGAGATGCCCGTGCTGGAGCGGCTGGCCGGCGGCGTCGCCTATACCCGCGGACGGCTGGAGATGAGTATCCCGGTCAGTGCCTCCACGCTCCCCTCCCCGCCGGTCTTCGACTACCGCGACGTGGATCACGCGGTGACCGGATATGCTACCTACGAGGTGATGGACGGACTGCGGCTGGAAGCGGACGGCAGCTGGTACCGGGCCGTAGGCCAGTGGCCGCTCTACCGATTCATGCGGCGGTTCGGAGTGGCGAAGGACCTGGGCAGCTATACCTTGCTGGTCGACTTCCGTATGTATTCGCTCAACCAGGTCGCCGACGACCTCGACGACTACGACGCGAACCTGTTCACCTTCGGCCTCCGCCGAGGGTTCTAACCATGACGGCGGGCGGCGACCTCTGCCAGTCGCCGCCCGCCCTTCACCTTCTAGGAGCGCAGCACGTATGAACGCCACCCTGCCCACCCTGGGTAACCTGGCGCTGGTCCTGGGGGCATGGGCGTACGCCGCCGCCTTCTATTTCTACACCGGGACCGCCCGGCCCGAACGTCTGGCCCGGGCCCGCGCCGCCATCGTCATCGGGAGCCTCTTCCTGCTGGTCGCCGCCGGGGCGCTGATGCGCCTGATCTGGACGCGCGATTACACCGTCGCCTACGTCTTCAGCAACGTCAGTAATGACCTGCCCGCCTTCTACCGTATCTCGGCCTTCTGGGCGGGGCAGGAGGGGAGCTTCCTGATCTGGGCGGTGATGGGGGCGGTGATCGCTTACGCCCTCACCTTCCGGGTCGGTGACTGGGAGGCGCCGGTGATGCGGGTCTATCTGCCCACCATGGTGGCGCTCATCCTGCTGACCCTGGCCAGTCAGCCTTTTGACCTGATCTCACTGGCGGCGAACCAGGCGGTCCCGACCGACGGGGCGGGGTTGAACCCGCTCCTGAGGGACCCCTGGATGGTCATCCACCCCCCGATCACGTTCCTGGGCTATGCGGCCCTGGCCGCCCCGTTCGCCTTCGCCCTGGCTGGTCTGAGTCGACCGACCAACGACGCCTGGGTACGGCTGGCCCTGCCCTGGACGCTGCTCGGCTGGCTCGCCCTGGGCGCGGGCATCATCATGGGCGCCTTCTGGGCCTACAAGGTGCTGGGCTGGGGCGGCTGGTGGGGCTGGGACCCGGTCGAGAACGCCAGTCTGCTCCCCTGGCTGACTGCTACCGCCATGCTGCATGGACTGGTCCTGCAACGCTCGCGCCGTAAACTGGCCAAGACCAACGTCTTCCTGGCCGTGCTCACCTTCAGTCTGGTCATCTACGCCACCTTCCTCACCCGCAGCGGGGTGCTGGAGGGGGCCAGTGTGCACACCTTCGGGCAGGATAACGTGGGCCTGTGGGGAGTGGGGATCTGGCTGGCCGGGACGCTCGGTTACAGCGCTTTCGCCCTGCTGCGGGCGGCCCGCACTTTCCAGCCCGGCGACAGTGTGGAAGAGCCGGTCTGGAGCCGGGAGGTGTTGCTGGTGGGCGGCATCGCGGTACTGACCCTGGCCGCCCTGCTGATCGGGCTGGGGACCTCGGCCCCGATCATCACCCGCCTGCTCGGCATGGGAGGCGCGGCCGTCGACATCTCCTACTACGGCCGCGCTACCCTGCCCCTGGGGATATTGATCGCCCTGGGCATCGGTCTCTCGGTGCTGCTGCGCTGGAAGGGATCGGGGACGGTAAGCCGCAACGCCCTGATCACCGCGGCGGTCCTGGGCGTGCTGGGGATGGGACTGGCCTGGTTGGGGGGGATCCGCGACCTGCTCTTCCTGCTCTTCGGCGGCGGCGGTCTCTTCGCCCTCACGGCCAACCTGATCATCTTCGAGCGTTCGCTCAGCCAGGGGGGCTGGCGGGTGGCCGGTGGGTACCTGGCCCATATCGGGGTGGCCCTGATGCTGGTGGCCATCGTGGCCGCGACCACCAGCCGCAATCAGAAGGTCGATCTACCCTTCCGCACCCCGGTCACTGCGATGGGTTACCAACTGACCTTCACCGGGACCCAGCCCGAACCCGAGGGCAAGCAGTCCTGGCTCATCGAACTGATCCCCGAGGGCGGCGGGGCCAAGCGGATCCTGCGTCCCTTACTTTACCAGATGTGGGGATCGGGTCAGATGATGACCCGGGCCGAGCCCTACATCCTGCGGCGTCCCCGGGGTGACCTCTACGTGGCCCCGGCCCAGTATGTGCCTGCCTCGGATGCCCTGGCCGGGATGGGGGAAGCCTTCTCCCTGGCCAAGGGGGAGAGCCGGACCCTGGACGGGACGACCCTGACCTTCGAGAACTACGACATGGGCGGACACGGGGCCGACGGCAGCGGCATGGCCGCCCCCGGCGGGGTAGGGGCCCGGATAAGAGTACGCTGGGAGGGGGGCGAGGAACTCGTCATCCCGCGACTCAATCCCGGCGGTGACGGACACGAAGAGATGCTCCCTTTACCCGATGGTTCCGGCGCGATGCTCAGACTGCAGGGGATTAACGCCGATGCCGGCTCGGTGAGCCTGCTGGTGACCGGTCAGGACGCGGCGATCGACGGCCGGGCCGTCGGCGGCTTGCTGACCGTGGAGTTGAGTGAGAAGCCCTTGATGAACTTTCTCTGGGCGGGTGTCATCCTGGCCCTCCTGGGGGGTGCGGTCTCGGTCTGGAGGAGGTCACAACTGCTGAGGAAGCCCTCGGACTGACCCGTGGATCGCAGTACGGGTCGGGTCGGGGCTCCTGGATCGGCAGAGGGGAAGACCCATGGGCACGATCCTGGTGATCGATCGCGAAAAAGGTCCCGCCGAGACGCTGGCGGAATTGTTGAGGACCGCCGGGCATGAGGTGGACGTCGTATCCGATACCGCTTCGGCCTACGCCTATGTGCGTCGGGGACTCCCCGACCTGGTGGTCATAGACCTCATGGAAGGCCCGGGTGAGGAGGGGGGCACCGAACCCGAGGGGCTGAAACTGCTGGCTCAGCTCTATCTGGATCATCCCGAGGTGCCGCTGTTGGTCTGGACCCGGGCCGGCGGCTACCGCGACCTGTTCTGGTCCTGGGCCGCGGCGGCCCACCTGGATAAGCAAGAGGGCAGTGAGCCGGTGCTGACGGTAGTAGCTGATCTGCTCGGAACGAAGGCCGGCGGACCGACGCCCAACGACTAAGTTCCCGGGATCAGGACTCCTCGCGTTCGCCCGGGCGGGGAGGGAGCCAGAGCCGGGCGGTGGTACCCGTTCCCGGTCCGCTCGAGAGGACGAGCCGTCCGTCATGGGCGCGAGCTACCCCGTGGACGAACGCCAGCCCGAGTCCGGCATGGCGGTCCGGCCGGCGGGTGCTGAAGAAGGGCTCGGTCGCCCGCCGCAGCACCTCCCGTTCCATACCCACCCCTTCGTCACGGACCTCGAACCGGATCCCATCCTCCTCCGGGTCGACCCGCAGGGTCACCTCGGTGCCGCCGGGGGCGGCCACCAGGGCGTTCCGGACCAGTTCATCCACGGCGGCACCTACCAGTTCGCGGTCCCCGGCGATCCGAGGCGTTCCCGGTACCACCAGGGCGGTCAGACGGACCTGAGGGGGACGCTCGTCCTCCAGCCGGCGGACGGTCTCACCGGCCAGGGCGGTGGGATCGAACAGGGTGAGCCGTATGCTCCTCGTGCCGGCGTAGACCGCCAGCCGGTCCAGCAGATCGTCCGCCCGGTCGAGGCCCTCCAGCGCGTAATGGAGGAAGCGCTGTGCGGGTACCTCCGGATCAAGCAGGAGCCCGGCCTGCCGCAGCGCAGGACGCACGGCGGCGAGCCGCTCGGCCACCCGGCGGGCGAGCCCGCCCGACAGTTCTTCGAGGCCGGGAGGGGCCTGCGCCGGTCCCATGGCCGGACGGAGCGGCGGGAGTCCCTGACCGGTCGGGAGCAGGTCGGAAACAAGCCGGGCCCAGCGGTGCCAGGCGAAGAGCCGTTCGACCGGCGGGTCCTCCGCCGCCGCCCGATAGAGACAGACCGCGGCAGGCACCGGTCCGGGACCGAGCGGTACCGGGAGTACCACGATCCGGGAGGCGCCGATGCGGTCCTGCAGCAGGGGAGGGCCCTCCTGGGACGGAGTGACCTCCACCGAGCGCACGGCTCCCTCCCGGATGGCCTGCTCGGCCTCGGATCCGGGATGCGGAGCGACCTCGGTCAGCGGAAGCCCGGCGGGTTCGGCTGCGATCAGGCACAATCCGCCGTCGGTCTCGATCCACAGGGTCGCGGCCAGCGCCTCGGCCTCGCGGCCCAGGGTGGCCAGAAGCCGGGCGAGCAGATCGAAGGACGGTCCACCGGCCGCCCCGGCCGACGAGACCGGGGAGGGGTGCCGGGGATCGGATGCAGACGAAGTACCCATCGATGACAGCATAAGCAGGGACTCCGACCCGTTCCCGGCGCTCCGGGAGCCGGGGTCCTCCGGCCCCGGGGGGCCATGATCGAGGGCCTTGAAAAAACCATGGATGGTGCAAGAATGTTCTTGAACACCCTATATCTTGTGGTATAGTAAACGGTCCGTTCGGGAGAGTGGGGTACTGCCGCCCCCTTCCAGCGGGATCCCGAATCCGTTTATTGCCGCGTCGCGCACCGGGGTCGGACACGGATACGTCCGTCCCCAGACCAACTTTGGGAGGTCCCTGAATGAGTCCTGAAACGCGCCTGCAGGAGGCGAAAGCGCGCCGCGAGCGACTGGAACAGAGCCGTTTCGCGAGCCCGTCCCGTGACGGAATCCGCCTGGAACGCTATTTCACCACCCCTGGTACGCACCCGTACGACGGACTGTCGTGGGAACGTCGAGACGCGGTCATCACCAATCATCAGGGTAAGACGATCTTCGAACAGAAGGACGTCGAAGTGCCGGCCGGCTGGTCACAGCTGGCCACCAACGTGGTCGTCTCCAAGTACTTTCACGGTCACCTGGACGCCCCTGATCGGGAGCGCTCGGTCCGCCAACTCATCGACCGGGTGGCGCTCACCATCAGCGGCTGGGCCCGCGAGGGGAACTACCTGGCGGGGACCGAGGACCAGGAGGCCTTCGAGGCCGAACTGACCTACCTCTTAGTGAACCAACACATGGCTTTCAACAGCCCGGTGTGGTTCAACGTCGGGGTGGAATCCCATCCTCAGTGCTCGGCCTGCTTCATCAACTCGGTCCAGGACAACATGGAATCGATCCTGGGTCTGGCCAAGACCGAGGGGATGCTCTTCAAGTTCGGGTCCGGGACCGGCTCCAACCTCTCCTCGATCCGCGGTTCGATGGAGAAGCTGGGCGGCGGCGGGACCGCCTCGGGTCCGGTCTCCTTCATGCGCGGATTCGATGCCTTCGCCGGGGTGATCAAGTCAGGGGGCAAGACCCGCCGGGCGGCCAAGATGGTCATCCTGAACATCGACCATCCCGATGTGGTGGAATTCATCAACTCGAAAGCCGAAGAGGAGAAGAAGGCCTGTGCCCTGATCGACATGGGTTACGATGGCTCGCTGGACGGGGAGGCCTACGGCAGCGTCTTCTTCCAGAATGCCAACCATTCGGTGCGGGTGACCGATGAGTTCATGCAGGCCGTCCAGGCCGACGAGGCCTGGTCGACCCGGGCGGTCAACACGGGTGAGGTCATAGCGACCCATCGGGCGGCCGACCTCATGCGGATGATGGCCGACGCGGCCTGGCAGTGCGGCGACCCGGGCATCCAGTACGACACCACCATCAACGACTGGCACACCTGTCCGGCCACCGACCGCATCCACGCCAGCAACCCTTGTTCCGAGTATATGTTTCTGGACGACACGGCCTGCAACCTGGCCAGCCTGAACCTGATGAAGTTCCGCACCCCGGACGGGGGCTTCGACGTGCCCGCCTTCCTGCACGCGGTACGCATCACCCTGCTGGCCCAGGAGATCGTGGTCGACAACGCCTCATACCCCACCCCGGCGATCGAGTTCAACTCCCACGACTTCCGTCCGCTGGGTCTGGGCTACGCCAACCTGGGAGCGCTCCTGATGAGCCGGGGGCTGGCCTACGATTCCGACGAGGGACGTCACTTCGCGGCCGCGGTCACCAGCCTGATGCACGGCGGCGCCTACCTGACCAGCGCCGAGATCGCCGGCAGTCACGGCCCCTTCACCGTATATCCCGAGAACGAGGAGGCGATGCTGCGGGTCATCCGCAAGCACCGCGAGGCGGCCCGCCAGGTCTCCGACGAAGGAGTCCCCTCCGATATGCAGGCGATTCACCGGGAGGTCTGGGACCAGGTCGTGGAGCTGGGGGAGCAGAACGGGTTCCGCAACAGCCAGGTGACCGTGCTGGCCCCCACCGGGACCATCGCCTTCATGATGGACTGCGACACCACCGGGGTCGAACCGGACATCGCCCTGGTCAAGTACAAGAAACTGGTCGGTGGCGGGATGCTGAAGATCGTCAACCGCACCGTCCCGCTGGCCCTCGAGCGGCTCGGCTACTCCAGCGAAGAAGCCAAGCAGATCGTCGACTACATCGACGAGAACGACACCATCGAGGGCGCCCCGGGGCTGGAGGACG
>CAYUVJ010000077.1:2081-8798 GCA_964447955.1 uncultured Gemmatimonadota bacterium | reverse complement strand
GGGGAATGGTCCGATGAAGAGCTGCCGGAGAGCGTGGTGACCGGGGTGATGGCGGCGGTCGCGGAGACCCCCGGCCCGGGGACCGCGGGACAGCCCGGCCGCGCCCGCACGGTCGGCTACTGGCTGGCCCGGGCGGCCCTGGTGGTACTGGTCGTGGGAGGGACCCTGCTCTTCCAACTGACGGTATGGAGTCCGCTTCCGGCCACGGCCAACATCAATGCCACCCTCACCCTGACCGGCACCGAGACCGGACTGCTCGGCTGGACCGTCCCCGATTCGGTCCTGGTCCTGCTGGTCTTCCCCGGGGACCGCTACGGAACACCCGGCCTGGAAGGGACCTGGGAGCTTGACGATCTCATCAGCCGCCTGCAGGGTCTTCCCGGCACCGCTGACCTGACCAAGCTGGTCCTCCGGGCCGGTGAACCGGGGACGCCGGTCACAGTGGAACAGGACGACCTCACGCCCCTCCTGGAAGCCTTCGACATCCCGGAGATCACGGTCGAGGAAGGAGTCCAATACGTCATCGGCCGCGACCAGATCGCCGCTCGTATCAGCGACCGGCTTAGGAATCGGTTGCTGGTCGGGCCGAAGGTAGAGGTCATGGTGCGGCCCCGGACCTGGACCATCCGGGGAGATTCATCCGAAGTCTCCCTCCGGGCGGTCCGGGACTCGCTGGGGACGATCCGGATCGAACCCCACGTCGTTCTGCAGACCACCCCTGAACACATGCTTATCGGGGTTGCCCGTGGGGATGAGGAGTCCCTCGTTCTGCGGATCGAGGAGGGTGACCGGGTGCGGATCGAGCGGGCGGAGGTCGCTCTCGACGACCTGCCCATCCTGTTCAAGGTCTTCAAGGTCGGAGAGGGTGCGGACGCCGTACGGATCGTCATCGGTGGCGAGGAAGGGAGCGAAGGCCGGATCATCCTGCTCCTGGAGGAGGCCGGGATCGTCCACTACATCATCGAACCGGACGGGAAGGTGATCCGGAAACGTTAGCCCGGAAAAAACGAGCGGGACGACCCGTTTCATCATCACCCGTGACGTACAGGGATGTACCTTCCTAACCAGCGGACAGAACCGGAGTCCGAGCCGAGTGGAGGGGAGCGATGGAAGTGGAACTTGGACTGAGGATCTTCAGTGGAGGGCAGAGCGGGGTAGACCGGGCGGCCCTCGATGTCGCCCTGGGACTCGGTCTGCCCTGCAGCGGCTGGTGCCCGGCCGGCCGGCGGGCCGAGGACGGGACCATCCCGGAACACTATCCCCTGCGGGAATCGCCCTCCTCGGGCTATGAGCAGCGCACGGAGTGGAACATCCTGGATTCCGACGCCACCCTGGTGCTGAACCGGGGGGAACTGGCGGGCGGTACTCTCTATACGGTCCGGATCGCGGAGCGGGTGGGGCGGCCCTTGCGGATGGTCGATCTGGATGAGGTGAGCGAGGAGGCCGATGCGGCCGCCGTTCGGCAAGAGATCCTGGCGTGGCTGGCTGAGCACCGGGTAGTGGTCCTGAATGTCGCCGGCCCCCGGGAGAGCAAGAGTCCAGGGGTGTATCGGATGGGTCGGGACCTCCTGGAGGGGCTGCTGCGGGAATGGATGGAGTCTGGATAACCGCTGGTCTAGCGCTTCTCCAGGGCCTTGACCTTGTCGAGCCGGCGGACGAAGCGCTCCTCGTTGATAAAGGCGGCCTCGAGGAAGCCCTTCACCAGCACTTCGGCCAGTGCCGGACCGATGACCCGTCCCCCCAGACAGAGCACATTCATGTCGTCGTGCTCGACCCCCTGGACCGCCGAGTAGGTGTCATGGCAGACCGCGGCCCGCACCCCCTTCATCTTGTTGGCGGCGATGCTGGTGCCGACCCCGCTGCCGCAGATGAGGATCCCCCGGTCGGCCTCTTCCAGCTGGATGACCTTCCCCACCACTTCGGCCATGTCGGGATAATCTACCGAGACGTCAGCGGTGTCGGTGCCCAGGTTGATGACCTCATGCCCGAGGTCGGCGACCATCCGGGCGACGGCGGCCTTGAGGGTGAATCCGGCATGGTCGCAGGCGATGGCTACGCGCATCTCAATCCTCCAGGAGTCTCAGCACCCGTTCCGTGATGTCCTCGGCGGTGAAGCCGAAGGCGCTGTAGAGCACTTCATAGGGAGCCGAGGCTCCGAAGCGGTTCAGTCCCATGATATACGAGGCGTTCCGTACCCAATGTTCCCAGCCCAGGGAGACCCCGGCCTCGATGGCCACCCTCATGGCGCCGCGCGGCAGGACCTCGGTGATGTACTCCTCGTCCTGCTCCTCGAAGAGTTCCCAGCACGGCATGCTGACCACCTGGGTCGGGATCTTCAGCGCCTCGAGCTGGGCTTTGGCGCCCAGGGCCAGCTGGACCTCGGAGCCGGTGGCGATGAGCACCGCCTTGACGGGTCCCGAGGTGCGGCTCAGCACGTAGGCCCCCTGGCGTACCCCTTCGGCCCGGCCGGGTTCCAGGATGGGCAGGTCCTGACGGGAGAGGAGCAGGGCGGTGGGGCCGTCGGTCCGTTCCAGGGCGATACGCCAGGCCTCGACCGTCTCGTTGGCATCGGCCGGCCGGATGACATGGAGCCCGGGGATCAGCCGCAGGCTCATGGTCTGTTCGACCGGCTGGTGGGTCGGTCCGTCCTCCCCCAGGCCGATGGAGTCGTGGGTGAAGACATAGACGGCCGGCAGACCCATCATGGCCGCCAACCGGATGCTCGGCCGCATGTAGTCACTGAATATCAGGAAGGTGCCGCCGTAGACCCGCAGCCCGCCGTGGAGGAGCATCCCGTTCATGACCGAGCCCATGGCGTGTTCGCGCACCCCGAAATGGAAGTTGCGTCCCCCCGGCTGTTCGGTCGACTGCACTGCTGCTCCTTCCAGCCAGGTCTT
This sequence comes from uncultured Gemmatimonadota bacterium, assembly GCA_964447955.1. Taxonomy (GTDB): domain Bacteria; phylum Blakebacterota; class Blakebacteria; order Blakebacterales; family CAYUVJ01; genus CAYUVJ01. Next base: position 5,901 of record CAYUVJ010000077.1, on the reverse strand, counting down.
GTTGGAGGGGGCCAGGTCGGCCGAACCGCCGGCCAGTTCCGGCAGCCGGCCCGCGAGGGCGTTGAGGATCTTGCCGGAGGCGTTGCGGGTGGCCATGGCCTTGGACCCGGCCGGGTAGGAGGGCAGGGCCTCGTCCCAGCCCGGGGGCAGCTCCCCGGCCAGCACCCGGTGCAGCTCCTCCGCCAGTCCGGGGTACTCCCGGGTATAACGGTCGAGGCGTTCGTTCCAGAGCTGATGGACCTGTCCCCCGGTCTCCCGGGCCGAGAGGTGGGCCCGGACCTCGTCCGGGACCACGAAGTGGTCGTCCGGAGGCCAACCCAGGTTCTCCTTGGTCGCTCGCAGTTCCTCGGGACCGAGCGGCGAGCCGTGGACCCCTGAGGTTCCCGCCTTGCCCGGACTCCCCTGACCGATGACCGTCCGACAGACGATCAGGGAGGGTTTCACATTCCGCCGGGCCCGTTTCACGGCGGCGGCGACCGCTTCGATGTCCCCCCCCTCGACCGGTCCCTGGACATGCCAGCCATAGGCCCGGAACCGTTTGGCCACGTCCTCGGAGAAGGCCAGGTCGGTCGCGCCGTCGATGGTGATGTGGTTGTCGTCGTAGAAACAGATCAGCCGGCCCAGGCCCAGGTGCCCGGCCAGCGAGGCGGCCTCGGCGCCGATCCCCTCCATGAGGTCGCCGTCCGAGCAGAAGACCCAGGTCCGGTGGTCGATGAGCCGGTGACCCTCAAGGTTGAAACGGTCGGCCAGCATCCGTTCGGCGATGGCCATACCGACCGCGTTGGCCAGTCCCTGGCCGAGTGGACCGGTGGTGGTCTCCACGCCGGGAGTGTGGCCATGCTCGGGATGACCGGGGGTGCGGCTCCCCCACTGCCGGAACGATTTGAGGTCCTCCATCTCCAGGTCGTAGCCGGTCAGGTGGAGCAGGGAATAGAGGAGGGCGCTGGCATGACCCATCGAAAGCACGAAGCGGTCCCGGTCGGGCCAGGACGGGTCGCCGGGATCGTGCCGCAGGAACCGGCTCCACAGCAGGTAGGCGATCGGGGCCATGCCCATGGGAGCCCCGGGGTGTCCGGATTCGGCTCGTTCCACCATGTCGGCCGCCAGCAGACGGAGGGTGTCGATGCTCCGCCGGGCGAGCTTCTCCTCGGGGGTGGGTCTCCGTTTACGTCTGGCGGACATGGGCTTCCCTTCCGGGGCGTCGTTCACACTCGGGTCGTCTTCGGATCCGGTGGCTCCATTCTATCAGGCGGTGCCATCGTCTCAACCAGCTTCCTGATGAAACGGGGGAAGGGGAGGTGGATGCGCTCCTCCCGATCGGCCCAGCGCAGCGGCGGTTCCACCTCCGGCGGGTGCTCCGGCCGAGGGAGCGTGGACGTGAAGACCTCGAGCTGCAGACGGAAGTGGGAGAACCCGTGTCGGATCACTGCCAGGGACTCGCTCACCACGCAGGGGACGGGCAGGATGGTCTCGGCCAGACGGACCGCCGCCTCGCGGGGGGGAGTGTCCGGTGCCACGGGTCCGGCCGGGAGTTCCCAGAGACCGCCCAGCAGTCCGCCGATCGGCCGTTTTCGCACCAGCAGCCGGCCGGTGCCATCGAAGAGGGCCAGCGCCGCCTCGCTCCGAAGATCCCTTCGGGGCCGGTCCGCTTGGACCGGGTAGGCGGTCGGATCACCCGCCGCGCGGGCACCGCAGATACCCGAGAGGGGGCAGGCGGCACAGTCCGGTGCCCGCGGGGTGCAGACCCGGGCTCCCAGTTCCATGACCGCCTGGTTGAAGTCGCCGGCCGCCCCGTTGGGGAGGAGCCGGTCGGCGGCAGCCTGAAGGATGCGTCGGACCGGTGTCCGGCGGGGGTCATCGGCGACCCGGAAGACCCGACTGAGGACCCGCAGCGCGTTACCGTCCAGGGCGGCTCGGGGCAGGCCGTAGGCGATGCTCCCGACCGCGGCTGCGGTGTATGGGCCGATTCCGGGCAGTCCCTCCAGGGCCGCAAGGTCGTCTGGGACACGCCCCCCGTGTCGTTCGCGGATGATCTGTGCGGCGGCATGCAGGTGGCGGGCCCGGCGGTAGTACCCCAATCCCTCCCATACCCTCAGGACGTCCTCCTCTCCGGCTTCGGCCAGGTCAGCCAGGGTGGGGAAGCGGGCCACGAAACGCTCGTAGTAGGGCAGGCCCTGTTCCACCCGGGTCTGCTGCAGGATGACCTCGGAGACCAGGACGTGATAGGGATCCACCGCCCCGCGCCAGGGGAGAGAACGTTGGCCGTCGCGGTACCAGTCGAGCAATCGGTCGCGGAAAGCCCTCAGGTGGAGCGGCGTGACCTCCAGGGGGGGGTGGTCCCGGGACCCCGTCGGCGGGGACTCATTCGCCATAACGACGGAAGAGGAAGAGCGCCATGACCCAGCCGGCGGCCATCAGGACGGCGGCGGTCAGATAGGGGCCGGCCGGGCCGTACTGCTGGAAGGTGAATCCGCCCCAGAGGGGACCGACCACCCGGGCCAGGCTGCCCAGCCCCTGTGAGGCACCCATGATACCCCCCTGTTCGTCCTCTCGGACCCCCTGAGAGATCAGACTGCTGAGACTCGGGGAGTTGATCCCACTCCCGAAAGCCATGAGACCGCTGAGCAGGAGCAGGATGGCCAGTCCCGGGGAGAAGGGGAGCAGGCCGAGACTGGGGACCAGCAGTGCGGTCCCGTAGACCACCAGTCGGTGTTCCCCGAAGCGGGCGGCCAGAGGCCGGATGAGGGCGCCCTGGGTGATGACGATGACGATGCCGATGAAGCCGAAGACGTAACCGTTCTCACGGGCTCCCCAGCCGAAGATGCGCTCGGTGAGCAGGGCGTAGGTCGCCTCCATGTTGGCCATGGCGAAGGTGACCAGGAAGAAGAGGAAGAGGAGCGCTCCTACCTCGGGATGCCGGAGGGCCTCCCAGAGGCGGACCAGGCTGAGGGTACGCACGATACCCCGGCGCGGGCCGCCGGTCCGCCGACGCTCTTTGGGATACGACTCCGGCAACCGGAACCAGGCCAGGGTGAAGTTCATCAGCGCCAGGCCGGCGGCGAAGAAGGCCGGACCCTGGTAACCCCAGAGGTCGGCCAGGACGCCGCCGATGAAGGGGCCGAAGATGAAACCCAGGCCGAAGGCGGCGCCGACCAGACCCATCCCGCGGGCCCGCTCCTCCTTGGTCGTCACGTCGGCGATGAAGGCGAAGGCGGTGGTCACCGACGCGCCGAAGGTGCCGGCCATGATCCGCCCCAGGTAGAGCAGGAAGAGGGTGTGGGCCAATCCGAAGACGGAGAAGGAGACCGCACTCCCCAGCAGGCTCATCAGGATGATCGGCCGCCGCCCCACGGCGTCGCTGATCCGGCCCCAGAGAGGGGCGAAGAGGAACTGGGCCAGGCTGTAGGAGGCGAACAGGCTGGTCACCTGGAAGTCGCTGGCCCCGAAGGTCTGGGCGTAGAAAGGGAGGATGGGGATGATGATCCCGAAACCCAGCAGGTCGATGAAGACGGTGGTGAAGATCACCAGCAGGGGAGAGCGTCCGACCCTTGGTCCGGTACCGCGGGTTGGACCGGTCGCGGGTGTCACTCCGTCGGATACGGACACGTCATCGTCGGGTGGACGCTGCACCATTCATCGTCTCCGCGCTGAGTCCGCGCGGAGGACCGCGGGGCTCGGATCGTTCGTCCACCCGGCGGGTGGAGTGGTGGGAGCGCGGTCCACGCCGGGACCGGTCCTGCGAAGATGCGCACTCCATCGGGCGGATGCAACCGACGGTTCCCGTCGGTCGGGGGGGGAGGCGGCCGGATCATGGTCGACG
>CAYUVJ010000077.1:0-2071 GCA_964447955.1 uncultured Gemmatimonadota bacterium | reverse complement strand
CAATCCGGTAGCGTAATTGCCGCTCGTCGAAGTGATCATGGGCGCCGGGACGCGACCCGGGGGGATGGACGTTCTTGTGGAATATACTATACTATAGTATAGTATATAGTGTGGGTGGAGGTCGGAGCGACGAGAGCCGGCATCCGGATCGGGCGGCCTGGTCGTGGACTGAGCGGGACCGAAGCGGACAGAGAAGGATCGGGATGGAATGAGAGGAAGGATGGGATGAAGGAGCAGAAGGCGATCTACCGGGTCGAAGGAATGCACTGCGCAGGCTGCGTACATGCCGTCGAGAAGGCACTCACCGGGGTGCCGGGCGTGCGCTCGGTCAAGGTCAACCTGCCGACCGAGCAGGCCTTCCTTGAAGTGGACGCGGAAGCGGGTTGGGAATCCCTGTCCGAGGCGGTCGAACGAGCGGGGTATACCCTGCTGAAGACGGCCGAGGACCGGGCCGTCCGGCGTGAGGAACTGCTGGCCGAGGACCAGCGCAAGGTCGATGCGGCCGCCCGGCGGATGTGGTGGGCCTGGGGTCTGAGCCTGCCGATCCTCCTCTGGATGGTCCCCCATATGTTCTTAGGGGTGACGTGGCCCGGGATGGTGGCCTTCGACGTGGGTATGGTCGTCCTCTCTGCCCCGGTGCTTTTCTGGGTCGGTGGGCCGACCTTCCGGAGTGCCTGGCGCTCGGCCCTCAACCTCACCCCGAACATGGACGTGCTGATCGCGATGGGCTCGGGAGCCTCCCTGCTGACCGGAGTGGCCACCCTGCTCGGCCACTGGCTGACCCTGCCGACGATGCTCAACTACGCCGGGGTCGGGGCCATGATCATGGCCTTCCACCTTACCGGACGCTACGTGGAGACCCGGGCCCGTGGCCGCGCCTCGCAGGCCATCAAACGGCTGCTGACCCTGGAAGCGACCACCGCCCGCTTGCTGGTAGACGGCGAGGAGCAGGAAGTTCCGATCGAGCAGGTCCAGGTGGGCGATGTGATGGTCGTCCGGCCGGGGGAGAAGGTCCCGACCGACGGCGAGGTGGTGGAAGGCCGTTCCAGTGTCGACGAGTCCCTGGCCACCGGCGAATCCATGCCGGTGCCGAAGCAGCCGGGTGACGCGGTGATCGGAGCCACGGTGAACGGCGGCGGGGTTTTGCAGGTCAGGGCGACCGGGGTAGGGGAGGACACCTTCCTGGCCCAGGTGATCCGACTGGTGGAAGAGGCCAGGGGAGCGAGATCCCTATCCAGACCTTCGCCGACCGGGTGACGGCGGTCTTCGTCCCGGTGGTGATCGCCATCGCCTTGATCACGTTCGGTCTGTGGATGCTCCTGCCCGGCCCGATGGCGGCCCTGGCCGGGTGGGCAGCGGTCTGGCTCCCCTGGATCGACCCGACCCTCGACCCTCTCAGCCTGGCCCTCTTCGCCGCCATCGCGGTCCTGGTCATCGCCTGTCCCTGCGCCCTGGGCTTGGCCACCCCGACGGCGCTGATGGTGGGGAGTGGTCTGGGAGCGGAGAACGGGGTCCTGATCCGCCGGGGTGAGGCCATCCAGACGATGAAGGACATCCACTGGCTGCTGCTGGACAAGACGGGGACGATCACCGAAGGCCGCCCGGCGGTGACCGACCTGGAACCCGTTGACGGGGTGACCACCGAGGAGCTGCTGACGGCCGCAGCCCGGGTGGAAGCCGCCTCGGAACATCCGGTCGGAGAGGCGATCGTGCGGAGAGCCCGGGAAGCCGGCCTGGACCTCGAACCGGTCGGGGACTTCCTGGCCCATGCCGGGAAAGGGGTCGCGGCCCGGGCGGACGGCATCCTCATCCTGGTCGGTCGGTCGGACTTCCTGAGCGAGCAGGGTCTCGATCCCGAGCCGCTCCAGCCGATCCTGGAGCGGCTCGAGGCCCAAGCCCGTACGGCGGTGGCCGTAGCGGTCGGCGACCGTCTGCTCGGGGTCATCGCGGTAGCCGACCCGGTCAAGGAGGGCTCGGCCGCGGCCATCACCGAACTCAAGCGGATGGGGCTGGTGCCGGTCATGCTGACCGGGGACAACGAACGGACCGCCCGGGCGATCGCCGATCAGGT
>CAYUVJ010000076.1:0-8818 GCA_964447955.1 uncultured Gemmatimonadota bacterium | reverse complement strand
CACCGATCCGTCCGCCTGGGAGCATAGTGAGGACGCACCGGGCGGCCGGGTCAACCATTACCTCTTCGACCTGAACCGTGACTGGGCCTGGCAGAGCCAGGTGGAGACCCAGCAGCGCATCCGGGCCTATCTGGAATGGAACCCGGTGGTCCACGTCGACTTCCACGAGATGGGTGGCACCAGCTACTTCTTCTTCCCGGCCAGCACCCCGGTGCATACCGCCTACCCCGACGTGGTCCTGAAGTGGCAGCGGATCTACGGGGAGGGGAACGCGGCCGCTTTCGACGCCTTCGGCTGGGACTACTACACCCGGCGGAGCTTCGACATGTACTACCCCAGCTACGGTGACTCGTGGCCGAGCATGATGGGGGCCATCGGGATGACCTACGAACAGGGGGGGGGCGGCGGGGTCGGCCTGGGCGTGGAGCGGGGTGAGGTGGTCCACACCCTCAAGACCCGGGCCCACGGCCACTTCACCACCAGCATGGCCACCCTGCGTACGACCGCGGAGCGGCGTCAGGAGCGGATGGCCGACTTCCTGGCCTTCTTCCAGGCCGCGCTCGAGCTGGGTCAGAGACCGGTCAAGGCCTACGCTCTGGTCCCCGGCCGGGACGCCTACAACCTCGACCGGCTGACCGCCCTGCTGCTCGCCCAGGGGTTCGAGATCGACCGGGCCGAAGGCTCCTTCCGGGCCCGGGTGACCGCCGCCTACGGCAACACCCCGGTCCCCTCTTCGGCCCGCGAGTTCCCCGAGGGGACCCTGCTGGTGGCCACAGGCCAGCCCAGGGGGGTGGCTGTCCAGATGCTGCTGGAGCCGCGTCCGGTCCTGGAGGACACCTCGTTCTACGACCTCTCCGCTTGGTCACTGCCGCTGGCTTTCGGGGTGGAGGCCTGGGGACTGGGCGAAGTGCCCCGCTCCGGTCTGACCCGGGTCACCGCCCCGGCACCGCGCAGCGGTGCGGTGGTCGGCGGGCGTGAGGCCTACGCCTGGGTCATCCCCTACGAGGGGACCCCGGCACTGCTGGCGGCCAACGACCTGCTCAGCGACGAGGTCGTGGTCCGCTCGGCCGGCAAGACCTTCACGGCAGGCGGCCGCGAGTTCCCGCTGGGAAGCTTCGTGGTGCCGCGCTTCCGCAATCCGGACGACCTCTACCAGCGTCTCGAACGGGTCACCGCCGAGCGGGGTGTGAACGCCTACGCTGTCCCCTCGGGACTGGTCGCCGAGGGGGACGACCTGGGCTGGGGCGGCTACGCCACCATGCAGAAGCCGCGCATCGCGGTGGCGGGCGGGTTCGCGCTCAGTTCCTTCGGCGAGGTCTGGCACTTCCTCGACCAGCGCTTCCCCTACTTCGACTACACCATCGTGGACGCCGAACGGCTCGGCGGGCTCGACCTCTCCGAGTACAACGTGCTCATCCTGCCCAGTGACGGCAGTGGACGCCGCTACACCGGCTGGTTCGGTGAGGGGGGGCTGGACGCCCTGCGGGCCTGGCTGAGGGGCGGCGGCGTCCTGATCGGCTTCGAGGGGGGTGCCACCTTCGCCACGCAGAGCGGGGCCGGACTCACCTCGGTGACCACCCAGTCGGCCGGAGGCAGCGGCGGCGGCCGCCGCGGCATGGGCGGCGAGGAACCGGCCGCCGAGGGAGCGGCGCCCCGCCGCGGCCAGGCCGGCGCCCAGGTGGGCGGCGAACCGGCAGTGCGGGCACGGCGCACCCTGGCCGAACGGGAAGCCGAGGGGAGCCGCAACCGCACACCCGGCGGTCTCTACGAGGTGGTCCTCGACCCCGACCACTGGCTGGCCTTCGGGATGCCGGAGCGCCTCGCGGTGCTGAAGCGGGGGACCCAGGGGTTCGCGGTGACCCAGTCCGGGGTCAACGTGGGCGTTTTCTCGGAGCACCCGCTGCTGAGCGGCTACGCCCCCGAGCAGGTGCCGGGTGCACTCTCCCGGCTCTCCTGGCTCATCGTGGAGAACGTCGGCCGGGGCAAGGTGGTCCTCTTCGCCGACGACCCGCTCTTCCGCATGTTCGTGGAAGGGCAGCACCAGCTGGTGCTCAACGCCATCCTGCTCGGTCCCGCCTTCTGAGCACGGCGAGTCGGGAACCGGCGGCGTGACGCACCAGGAGAAAGACCGCGGTGACGGGGCGGTCCGGCTCGACCTGCTCGGGCTGGTCTGCCCCGAACCCATCACCCGGCTGCAGGAGGCGGCAGCCGACCGGCCGGGCGGCACGGTGATCGAACTGGAGGCCGACGACGGGGGGATCCAGTGGGATCTCCCCGCCTGGTGTATCGGGCAGGGTCACACCCTGCTCTACCTGAAGGAATCAGAGGGAGTCTGGCGGGGGGCGGTGCGGCTGGGGAGCGGCCGTATCACTGACCCGGCGGCCGGTACTTCTCCAGCTCCTCGGGAGTGAGGACCTTGAAGGCGACCCGCCGGTTCAGGATCCGCCCTTCCTCGGTGTCGTTGTCGGCCACCGGCTGACTCTCTCCATACCCGTAGACGGTGAAGCGGTCGAGTCCCAGTTCGGGGATGTTGGCCAGTAGCCAGTTCAGGACCGATTGGGCCCGGGCCCGGCTCAGTTCCTGGTTGTAAACATCACTGCCGATGCTGTCGCTGTGTCCGCCGATCTCGATCTTCAGCTCTCCGTACTTGGCCAGGATGAGCCCCACTTCGTGCAGCGTCTGGTACGACTCGGGCTGGAGAGAGGCCGCGTTGTATTCGAAGTAGATGGTGTTCAGATTGAGCAAACCCTTGGTGATCAGGTCGGCCTCCAGCCCGTAGAGTCCGCGCCCCTGGGCGTCGACCGGCACCCCGGCCGGAGTGTCCGGTTGAAGGTCGAGACCGTCCGGGACCCCGTCACCGTCACCGTCGAGGGCCCGGCCCTGGGCGTCCACCATCGCCCCCTCAGGGGTGTAGAGTTCCTGGTCGAGTCCATCGGGGATGCCGTCGCCGTCGCTGTCGACGGAACGCCCCTGGGCGTCCACGACCGCCCCAGCCGGCGTGCCCGGTTCCTGGTCGAGGTCGTCGGTGACCCCGTCGCCGTCGCTGTCGGCGGTCGGCTCCACGGCCACCACCTCGGGCTCCACGGGGACCGGCTCGGAGGTCGGCGGGGCCGGGCGGGGCCGCGGGGCCGGACGTTCCCGACCGGAGTCCGGACGCCATAGCTGGACCTCGATGCTGCCGTAGGCCCCCCAGTTCTCGGCCCGGGTCCCGATCCCGTCGGTCCGCTCGTCGGAGAGCCCCAGGAAATAGCCCCCCCGCAGTCCCAGCCAGGAGTTGACCTGGACCAGGGCTCCCCCGCTGACGGCCAGATAATCCTGCATGATGTTGATCGGGGTCTCGGTCTCCAGCCGGCTCAGGACCTCGGCCTCCAACCCCAGCCAGTCGGTTGCGAACCAGGTGAGGCCGGCGCCCAGCTCGGCATGGTTGGGGACGTTGACCGGGGTATCCTCGGTGATGACCATCCCCTCCCCGGCCCGTAGTTCGACGCTCCCCAGTCGCAGATTCTGGGCCAGACCCAGCCGGACGTCGAAGGAGTCGCGGGCGTAGGGGTGGTTGTGCCCGGAGAGGGCCCGCTGATGGATGCCCGGGGTCACCGCGGCCTGGACGGCCAGCTGGAAGGGGCGGGCGGGAGGGGCAGGCAGGCGGAAGGTCAGTCCGAGGGGCCCGAAGGCGTGCCCCCGCACGAAACCGGCGTAGTCGAGGTAGGTGTCACCGCTGCCGGTGAAGAAGCTGCTGCGCGACGCATAGAACTGAAGGTTGTCGCTCAGCCCGTAGGCGATCCAGCCCAGTCCCAGCACCTGGTTGGTGGTGCCGAAGCGGGTGAAGGTGGCGTAGGAGCCGAGACTGAGGGTCCCCCGGGGCAGGGTGCGGGCCCCCGGGACCAGGATGCCGCCGCGGGCGCCGGTCGGATGAGCGCTCTGTGCCTGTACCGTTCCGGGTGCCAGCATGAGCATCGAGAGGAGCACGTACAGGTACAGGGTCGGCCGGCGGATCAGGGTACAGAAATACGACACGCGGATCCTTTCCTCGGTCCCGGAGCGGTCTGCTGCCGTGCCCCCGGGCACACCGACAGGCTCCGAAAAGCGGCGGCAGAACAGCAGGACGGTCGTCAGGAAGCTATCAACCGTCCGACAGACTCTGGAATCAGGATAGCGTGCTGGGACGACAGGCCCAAGCGCGATGGGACTATTGACTCCGTACGCTCAGGACACTAGTGCAGACTCATCTGCCCGCGCACGGCCAGCCCGGTCTCGGCCCGGGCGGTCAGGAAGGTGGCGACCTCGCCCAGCACCTGGGTATCGCAGGTCCCGACCACCATCAGGCTGAGTGCCCGGCCCTCATAGACCAGGACCTTGCCTCGCATCGGATCCTCATGCACCTCGAAATGGTCCGGCCCGATCCGGCGGTCGTCGTGCACCATACTGCCCCAGGCGATGGGGTGCCCCCCCGGAGCCTGGACCACCGCCAGACAGCGGTCCCCCCAGTGGTACTCCAGCACCAGGCCGGTGCAGGTGTCGGTGGAGAGGGTCATCACCCGGGTGAGTCGATAGCCGGCGGGCAGTTCGATGGCGGGACCTTTGCCGGCCGGGCAGAGCTGACGGGCTTGCTCGATGTCGATCTCGCGGACCCGGTAGAGGTGAGCGAACTCCGCCTCCAGGTCGAGCCGGTGCTCGGTGTAGCCGGCCAGGAAGGACGGGACCGAGATCTCGTGCGCCAGCGCCTCGCCGGGAGCGAAGACCGCCCGAAGACGCGGGATGGCCAGTGTGGCGCCCACGGCCAGCACCAGGACCGCGGCCACGGCCAGGCGGCGCGACCAGAGGTGCGCCTCGACCACCCGGCCGACCGCCATGCGGCGGACCGAGGGGTCGCCGAAACCGGAGATCCCGTGCTCGGAGAGACGGGATTCGAGACGAGGCCAGGTGTCGTCCGGCGTGTCCACCTCACGACCGGTGGCCACGAAACGGGAGGCCGCCACGAAGGCGTCGAGCTCCCGCTGACAGCTCCGGCACCGGGAGAGATGGCGTTCGACCGCAGCAGAGCGGCGATCGGAGAGTTCCGCATCCAGATATCGGGAAAGCAGACGACGGACGAAGGGACAATCCAGGCTCATGACGCCGTCACTCCCTCCAGGGTAAATCCCTTGCGCTCCAGCACCTTGCGGAGGGCCCGGCGGCCGCGGTTGAGCCGCGAAGCCACCGTCCCCCGGGAAATCCCCAGGATCGAGGCGATGTCCTCGTAGGGGAAGTCCTGCATGTCCTTGAGGATGACCACCAACCGGAAGTGCTCCGGGAGTTCCTGCAGGGCCTCGTCCAGGATCGTTCGCAGGCGCTGGTTATCGACCCGTTCATCGGCCGGGGTCGTCTCCGGGGCGTCCCGCCAGCCTTCGGGCGGGTCCTCCCGGCGCTTCCGCCAGCGGCGCCGATCGAGACTGGTGTTGACCGCGATCCGGTAGAGCCAGGTCGAGAAGGCCGACCGGAACTTGAAGAGGTGAAGGCGCTCGAAGACCTTCAGGAAGACGTCCTGCAGCAGGTCGTCCGCCTCATCATGGTCTCCGGCATAGCGCAGGGTCAGCGCGAAGACGGGCTGACGGTAGCGCTCGAAGAGGATCTCGAAAGCCTGCTTCTCCCCCTCCAGGCACCTGCGCACCAGGGTCTCGTCCGAGATAGCCTCCTGGGAGGGCACGATGGTCGGGCGCCAGCTGCCCGAACCCTCCGTTCGGCCGTTCGATTTCCGCTCGATGGTCACGTTCATAGTAACCTTGTGACGGGGATACGCGGGGACTGCTTCCAGGAAAACGACAGGCTGATGATCGGGGTCGCCCGGACCTCACATGAGCATGAGCTGCAGCTTGGTCTCCAGGGAGCGTTCCAGGTAGTCGAAATCGAACGGTTTGGTGATGTAGTCGAAAGCACCGAGGCTCAGGGCCTCCTTGGCGGTCTGCTCCTCGCGGAAGGCCGTGATCATGATCACACCGACCGACTCGTCGAACTTACGGACCGCCTTCAACACCTCCAGACCATCGAGTTTAGGCAGGTAGATGTCGAGCAGGATGAGGTGGGGACGTTCCTGCTTGGCTGAGACCACCGCCTCCTCGCCGTCGAAGGCGGTGAAAACCTTGTGCCCCTTGTCCTCGAGGAAGGACTTGAGCACATCCACGATGGCGATCTCGTCATCGACAACCAGGATACGGGCCATCCGTGCCCTCGCAGATTGAGGAGTGTCCATCTTCAACGTATAGCGCGCCACCCGCGGGGCAGCAACCCATATGCTACAAGGGCCGCCGGACGTGTTGCCGGCAGCCCCTGGCGAGTTGGTGCCGAAGGAGGGATTTGAACCCACACGGGCTTACGCCCACTGCGCCCTGAACGCAGCGTGTCTACCAGTTCCACCACTTCGGCGCGAGGTGGAGAAGCTAAGGTCTGCGGGACGGTCCGTCAAGTGCCGGGGAACAGGCCGGCCGCAGCCCCGGACCGGACGGCGGGAACCCCGGATGGCCGCCCTTTTCACTTGGGTGTCGCGCCGCACCGCTATTCTTTATCAGACCCCGCGGGCTGCCCCGCCATCCGGGGAGAGACGATGAGCGACCGCCTGGTGGCATCCAACAAGCGGGCCCGCTACGACTACGAGATCCTCGAGACCCTGGAAGCGGGTCTGGTGCTGACCGGTACCGAGGTGAAGAGCCTGCGCGCGGGCCAGGCCGACCTGACCGGCGGGTACGCCCGGCTGGAAGGGGAAGAGGTGTGGCTCTACGACATCCACATCCCCCCCTATCGACAGGGCGGTTATGCCAACCATGAGCCGAAGCGGCGGCGTAAGCTCCTGTTGAACCGGCGGGAGGTCAAGAAGCTCATCGGGAAGACGGCTCAGAAGGGGGTCACCCTGATCCCGCTGCGCTTGTATTTCCAGGCCGGCTGGGCCAAGGTGGAGATTGCTCTGGCCCGGGGGCGGGTCAAAGGAGACAAGCGCCAGCGGCTGGCTGAGGAGACCGCCCGCCGCGAGATGCAGCAGGCCATGCGGAGGTACAAAGGATGAGGAACCACACCGGCACCCGGGACGTTCCAGACAGAAGATGACCATGAGACGAGCGCAGAGACAGATGAGCCGTCCGCTCTGGACCGCGCTGCTGCTCTCCCTGGCGGTGGCGGGTCCGCTCGGGGTGCAGGCCCAGGTGCCGCCGGCCGGTGGCCTGTCCCAGGAAGAGGTTGCCGGAGCCGGCGCGATGCTGGCCTACAACGGGGTGCCGACCGCGCGGCGCCTCCGGGGAGTCTACCTGGACGGCGGTACACTCTACCTGCGGCTCAGTGACCTGGGGGGCTACCTCTCCTCCCAGGACCGGTTCGACCTCAAGAACAAGTACGTCATGAGGATCGCCGACCGGGAGGTGAAGTTCACCCTGAGTTCGGCCGCGGTCATCATCGACAGCGGGCAGGCCCCTTCGGTCAACATGCCCGCCCCTGTGCGGCTCCACCGCGGTGTGCTCTACGCTCCGGCCGAGGGGGTGGCCGCGGTCCTGAGCGCCTTCACCGGCCGGCCGGTGGAGTGGCTGGCCGACCGGGAGTGGCTGAACTACGGCGGCTCGGGTTTCAACGTGCTCGGGATCGAGATCAACCACGTCGCCGACCAGGGGACCTCGGTCACCATCCTGACCACCGAACCCCTCCTCTACGAGACCTTCTCCCAGGGGGACGGGGTACTCAACGTCACCCTGCAGGGAGCCCAGGCCGACCTGGCTGCCCTGCGCAACGTCCAGGGGCGGGGACTGATCCGCCGGGTCCAGGTCTTCGAACAACGCGACGATGTGCTGCAGGTCTCCTTCCATCTCTCCCGGCGTTTCCAGGACGCCCCGGAGATCCACCGGGCGCCCAACGGTCTGCTCTTCGTGCTCCGCAACGCCGCGGCCGGGGACCGGGTCGACCCGGCCCGTACGGCCGAGATCCCCCGGGCCCAGCGTATCACCACCGTCATCATCGACGCCGGCCACGGCGGGAAGGACCCGGGCAGTATCGGTCCCTCCGGCCTGCAGGAGAAGGATGTGGCCCTCGACATCGCTCTGCGGCTGAAGGAGCGGTTCGAGAAGGACCCGGCCACCAGCGACATCACGGTGGTCATGACCCGCACTACCGACGTCTACATCCCGCTGGCCCGGCGCTACCAGATCGCCAACGAGGCGCACGGCGACCTCTTCATCAGCATCCACGCCAACGCGGTCACCGACCGGTCGGCCAACGGCTTCATAACCTTCTTCCTGGCCGAGGCCAAGAACGACGAATCCCGTCAGATCGCCGCACTGGAGAACTCGGTGGTCGAACTCGACCAGAACAACGCCGCCCTCCAGATCGCCGGGGGGGATATCCTGAAGGGCATCCTCGGCGAACTGGTCAGCACCAAGTACCTCGAGGAGAGTCAGCAACTGGCCGGCATCATCCAGGACGAGATGACCAGCCGGATCCGGACCCAGGTCCGGCCCCGCCGGGTCGACCAGGCCGGCTTCCTGGTGCTCAACGGCGCCTATATGCCGAGCGTGCTGGTCGAGGTGGCCTTCATCTCGAACCGGGCCGAAGAGAGCTACCTGCGCCAGAACAGCTTCAAGAACAACGTCGCCGAGGCCCTCCACGCCGCGGTGAAGACCTACCGGGAACGGGTGGAGATCGTCCGCTGAGTCCCGTTGGGGACCCCAGCCCTCGACGGCAAACGAGCATGGATCAGCAGCATATCCGCAACTTCTGCATCGTGGCCCATATCGACCACGGTAAGTCGACGCTGGCCGACCGCCTGCTGGAGGCCACCGGTACGCTCGACCGGCTCAAGATGGTCGAC
>CAYUVJ010000075.1:0-8828 GCA_964447955.1 uncultured Gemmatimonadota bacterium | reverse complement strand
CCTGGTTATCCTGGATTGCTGTGCGGAGGGATGAAGGTCATCGCCCGCTCGGACAGGGCCGTGATGGTCAGTGGGGGATTGACCCCCGGGTTGGCCGAGACGGTCGAACCGTCGCATACCAGCAGTCCGCGATAACCGAAGACCCGGTGCTGATGGTCGATGACTCTCTCAGCGGGGTCCCGGCCCATGACACAGGGCGGCCACCGAACCGCCGAAACCGGAGCCGACCACTACCCAGTCGCAGTCGTAACCCGACGGGGCGCTCACAGGTACCTCACCGCCCACCCGATGAGCCGGCGCACCCGTTCGTCATAGGGGGGATAGAACCAGCGCAGGGGGTCGAACCGTCCCCGCCGGACCACGGCCCGTTCGTGCGAGAACTCGCGGAAACCGTAGCGACCGTGGTAGGCGCCCTGGCCGCTGGTGTTGACCCCGCCGAAAGGGAGTCGGGGATGGAGGAAATGGACCAGCAGGTCGTTGTGACACACCGCCCCGGAGGAGGTGTCCTGCAGCAGGTCCTGGAAGAGGTCGGAGTTCCTACTGAACAGATAGAGGGCCAGCGGTCGCGGCAGTCCCCGGATGACGGCCACCGCCTCCTCCGGTTCCCGCCAGCTCAGGACCGGGAGGATGGGTCCGAAGATCTCCTCCTGCATGACCTGCATCTCGGGCCGTACCCCGGTCAGCACGGTCGGGGCGAGCCAGCGTTCCCGCTCGTCCCGGTCGCCGCCGCAGCAGACCCGGGCGCCGGCAGCCACCGCTTCTTCGATCAGTCCCCGCAGCCGATCGAGGTGGGCGGCGTCCACCACCCGGGCCAGGTCGGGATTCGACCGGCGCTCCATCTCGGGTCCGTAGCGGCGTTCAAGAGCTTCCTTCAGCGCCTGAACGAACCGCTCCTCGAGACCGGTTTCGACCAGGACGTAGTCGGGGGCGATACAGGTCTGCCCCGCGTTCTGAAAACGGCCCCAGACGATCTTGTTGGCGGCGGCGCGCAGATCGGCGGTGGCATCCACCACCACCGGGGACTTGCCGCCCAGTTCCAGGGTGATGGTGGCATGGTGATCGGCCGCCGCCAGCATCACGATGCTCCCCACCCGCGGACTGCCGGTGAAGAAGATATGGTCGAAGCGCCGCCGCAGGAGTGCGGCCGCCACCTCGATCCCACCGTTGAAGACGGCCACCTCGCTCTCGTCGAAGAGCTCGCCGACCATCTCCTCGATCAACCGGGCGGTGTGGGGAGTCATCTCGGAGGGTTTGAGCACCACCGTGTTGCCGGCGGCCAGCGCCGATACGAGGGGATGGATGCAGAGCAGGAAGGGGTAGTTGAAGGGCGCCAGCACCAGTACCGTGCCCCGGGGCTCGCAGCGCACCCAAGAGCGGGTCCCCAGCAGGACCAGCGGCGCCCGGACCCGGTGGGGCCGCATCCAGCGGCGCAGGTTCCGGCGCGTGTGGCGGCATTCCATGAGCGGGACGAGGACCTCGGTGATGTCGGTCTCCGGGACCGGTTTCCCGAAGTCGTCGGCCAAGGCCTGGCGGATGCGGTCCCGGTTCGTCAGGATCCAGTCCTCGATACGGCGGATCGCGGCGATCCGCTCACGGGCCCCCCGGCGGGCCACCTCACGGGTACGATCCCGCTGGCAAGCCAGAGTCCCGTCGATATGCGCCTCGATCTCCTGGAGTGCGGCGTCATCCCGCGGTAGGCTCATCGATATCCACCAAGGTGTGAGTGGGTCCGGCGGCTCGGATTCTAGTGGTCGGAGTGTCGCGGGGGGAAGGACCAGACATGCCTCACCCGTTCCTCGTCTCGATCGCCCTCTCCCTCGGGCTCGGTCTCTGCGCGCCGGTGGAGCGGGTGGTGGACGGGGACACGATCCGGGTGCGGATCGGGGAGACGGAGGAGGTCGTCCGCTACATCGGGGTGGACACGCCGGAGACGGTGGATCCCCGGCGACCGGTCGAGGCCTACGGACGGGAGGCGGCCGAGAAGAACCGGGAGCTGGTGGCGGGACGGGTCGTACGTCTCTACTTCGATGTGCAGAGGCGGGATCGCTATGGTCGCTTGCTCGCCTATGTCTGCACGGGTGCGGTCTTCGTGAACGCCGAACTGCTGCGTCAGGGGTACGCTCAGTTGATGACGGTGCCGCCGAACGTTCGCTTCGTCGAACTCTTTGTGCGGCGGCAACAAGAAGCCCGGGAGGCCGGACGGGGGCTGTGGGGCGCCCCGCCGCCTGCGGTGACCGGGACCTTCGAGCGGGAGGGGAGCAGGCCATGAAGGATGAGGAGAAGGTCGCCAACATCGGACCACGTCAGCGTCAGGTGCGGATGGTCCTGGGAATCATCGCGTTGACGGCCGGTGCCGTGCTGGCCCTGCTGCTCTCGGCGGCGGGAGAACCCCGGCTGCTGCGCCTGACCCTATACGGGCTGTTCGCTCCCGGGATGATGGGGGTACTCCAGGCCAAGGAGAAGACCTGAATCTTCCTGGCCACGCGCGGTCAGTGCGACTTCGGAGAGGGGAAGCGGCCGATCGAGGACCTGGGCATGTTCACCCAGGTGCTGCGGCAGGCCCGTCAGATCTTCACCCGTTCCCTGCTCTGGGGGGTGCTCCTCACCCTGGCCAGTCTGGCGCTCCCGGTCGGACTGCCCTGACCTGTCCTGCGGATCCCGTCCGCGGAACGATCCCGGTTCTCTATCCATGGACATGTAATTCTGGACCTGCAGGTCCTGGAACAGATCCACACCTCGATCGGTTTCGGGGTCAAGCACGTGGAGTTGATCAAGCAGGACATGTAACGGAGAACGGGTGTCACCAGAACAGGAAGGCCCCGCTGTTGAGCGGGGCCTTCCTGTTTCCTGCCGGAGCGTTGAGTGAGGTGGCGGGGGTCAGCCCCGCTTGTGGATCTCGACCCGGCCGCTGAAGACCTGGATGCGGATCCGGGCCTCCCCGCTGCCCTGCGTGAACTCCAGCTCCTTGCCGGGAGCGTACCGGCTGGTCCGGACCGCCTCCTGACCGAAATCGTTCTGGATGGAACCGGAGAAGGTGTCCACCTCGAAACGGGCTGAGATGTTCGCCGGCACCGTGATCTCGATGGTCCCGGAGTGGGAATCCAGTTCCAGCCGGGCCTGCGGGGTCAGGTCACCGTCGAAGCGCAGACTACCGGAAACCGAATCGAACTCACCTTCCTCGACCTGTCGGGCCCGGACGGTGGCGTTGCCGGAGATGGTCGAGATCCGGAAGGACCCGACGGCCTGGCCGATGGAGATCTCCCCGCTGACCGTGTGGGCATAGACTGGCCCCCGACTGGCGGCGATCTCCACGTCCCCGCTGATCGAACCGGCTTCGACGCGCTCCGGCTCACCGGCCGTGGTCACGTCACCGCTGACCGATTCGAGTTCGAGCACCCCGCGCACGCCCTCGATCCGGATGCCGGCGCTGACCGTGCGCACCTCCAGCATGCTCCCGGCCGGTACCTGGATCTCCAGTTCGGAACCCTGGATCCGGCGGTCGCGGCGGTCACGCTCCTGCGGCCAGACGACCTCGACCACGGTGGTGTTGCCCTGGGTCTCGAAGTCGAGACGTTCGGTCCCCTCTCCCAAAGTACCCCGGACCTGGACCTCGTTGCGGTCCCAGCCGACCACCCGGACCGAGCCGGCGATGTTGATCACTTTGACGTTGCCGTCGGCCGGGGCCGGCAGGGTGCGGTCGACCCGTTCCTGGGCGGCGGTCGGAGCGGCCGCCAGGGCGGCCAGCAGGAGGGTCGCGAGTCCGATCGGAAAGATGTGGCGCTTCATGTCATCCACCTCACTCAGTCTCATTCAGTAAAGGACGTCGTCTCCGCCGTGGAACGATGTCGTCCAGCGGAGAAGTTCCACCTTCGTCTCGAAGGATGCGGCCAGTCGACGCTGCAGTTGCGGGTCGTCGGGATGGGCCTCGACCGCGGCCCGGGTGTCGGCGATGGCCTGCTCGACCTCACGCAGTCCGTCGGCCAGGGTACGGTTGGCCGGACCGGGCAGCTCCACCGTGGACGCCACCTCGGTCTGGAGGTGTTCGATGAGGACAGTGAATTCCTGTTCGACGGCCTGGGCCGGGTCGAGACCGGCCAGACGCCGGACCTCCACTCCGGTCCGGTCGAGCCAGGGACCGCTCACCACGACGAGGAGCACGACCGCGGCCGCCGCCAGCACCGGGGTCCAGACCGCCGGACGCCGGATCCGTGAGCCGGGTCGGGCCGCCCGCCGGGCGGTCGGTTCGATCCTGCTCAGCACCCCCGGCCACAGGTCGGAGGCGGGCTCCACCGAACCGCTCAGTCCCCGGGCCTCGGTCAGCAATCCCTCCAGGAAGGTGACCTCGTCCCTACAGCTCGGACACTCGGCCAGATGGTCGGTGAACGCACGGGTCAACTCCTCCGACAGTGCGTCGGAGAGGAAGGCGTCCGCGAGTTCCCTGGTCTGATGGCAGTTCATCTTCCCATCATCTCCCGTAGGAGCCGTCGGGCCCGGTGCAGCTGGGCTTTCGATGTGCCCACCGCCGTCCCGAGCATCTCCGCGATCTCCTCGTGCCGGTATCCCTCCACGTCATGCAGGATGAAGACGAGCCGGGCCCGTTCCGGCAGTCCGGCGATCGCCCGCTCCAGGTCGATCCGGGTTCCCGGGCCGATCCCCCCGGTTGCGGGGGACTCCGCCTCGATCGCGGCCCGTGCGAGCCGTTCCCGTCGGCGGAGCCGGCTGCGGCGGTCCTGGAGCACCACGTTGACCGTCAATCGGTGCAGCCAGGATCCGAAGGCCGCTTCACCCCGGAAGGTCGAGAGCTTCTCCCAGACCGTCACGAAGGCGTCCTGGGTCAGCCGCTCGGCCCGTTCGCTGTCCCCGCTCATCCGGAGACAGAGCGCATAAACACGACCCACGTTGGAGCGGTATAACGATTCGAAAGCTCCCGTGTCTCCAGACCGGGCGCGCTCGACGAGCCGCGCTTCGTCCGGAGCCGATGGGTCGGGCCTTAACTGCATGCGTCACTCTTTCGATGCCGCGTGGCGGGAAAAGGTTGGAACGATGTCCGCATCCTATCGCATCTGTCCTCTGCATACATTCCTACTCCTTCTGTACCTCCCAGGTTGCACCGGTGGTGCCGGAGAGGGTCAGGGACCCATCCGGGAGGAGCGCGGCTCGTCGAGCGCATCCCTTTCGCGGAACAGATGCCGGCCATCTCGGGGATCGCCCTCGATGCCCTGGGGAGGGTCTGGGTCCAGGCCCAGCTGTCCGCTCCGGGGATGAGTCGTCTGGATGTCTTCGGGCCGGAGGGGGAGTGGTTGGGCACCATCGACGAGCCAGGGTGCCCGGTGGCCGTCACCGATCGGGGGGATGTGCTGCTGAGGGAGAATGAGGCAGGGGGACTCGACCGTTATCGGGTCATCCGGCCGGCTCCCCCCAGGTAGCGGCGAAGACCGTCTCCTCCAGCGGGCGACGGCTGCGGGCCGAGGGATCGCTTTCAGAGATTCCTTCGGGGGCGTCCTCGGGTCGTCCGGGTTGTCCGACCGCCAGCAGTACCACCGGTTCGTAGCCCTCTGGGATGCCGAACGCCGACCGGGCGGCGTCTCCATCGAATCCCCCCATCGGATGGACCTGCAGTCCGTGGGCGATCGCCTGGAGGGTCAGCTGGGCGACCGCCAGACCGGTGTCGTGCCCGGCATGCCGGTTAGGCCGATCGTTGCGTTCGAAACGCTGACTGGCGGCCGCCAGCACCAGCACGGGTGCCCGGTGGGCCCAGCGCGCATTCCCTTCGTCCAGCACGCCCAGAAGCCGGTCCCAGGTGTCATCCCGGTCGCGCCGGCCCAGGATGAACCGCCAGGGCTGTTCGTTCATCGAAGAGGCCGCCCAGCGGGCGGCTTCGAAGAGGTCCCACAGTGTCTCGTCCGGGACCGGGTCGGGATCGAAGAGACGGGGGCTCCACCGGTCGCGGATGAGCGGATGGATGGTCTCGGGGATGTCGGGATGCTGGGGCATGGAGGTCCTCCTGCTGGATCCTGTCTTCGTGTCTTCCCGAGTGGGACGTACGGCGGACACCCAGCTTCCATCATACCCCGGTCGGGAAGATGTACCCACAGCGGTCCTCATGTCGGGGTGCTTGCGCCCGGGACGCCGGGATGGTATCGAGTTACTCCAGTGACCCGATGAAGAAAGAACCGACCGTGCCCATCCTCTTCCGTTCCCTGCACGCTGACGTCATCGCCGACCAGGCCATCGTCACCGGCAGTGACTTCGATCTCCAGGGTGAGGTGCTCGAGGGTCCGGGGGCCGGCCATCTGAAGGGGATCGTCGATGGTCTGATCCGGGCCCTGCAGCGTCGGGAGGCACGGTCATGACCCCCCTTCGGACCATCACCCTGCGGGAGATCGAGATGCCGTTGCGGGAGCCGTTCCGCATCTCATCGGGGACTACGACCCATCGCCGCATCCTGTTGCTCCAACTGACCGACGCCGACGGTCTGACGGTCTGGTCGGAATGTGTGGCCGGGGAACGGCCGAACTACGCCCCTGAGACGATCGATACCGCCTGGGTCGTCCTGGAGCGATACGTTGCCGGCCGTGTCCTGGGGGTCCCTCTGCCCGACCCGGATGGGATCGCACCGTTGCTGGCCCGTGACTTCCGCGGCCACAACATGGCCAAGGCGGCGGTGGAGATGGGTCTGTGGGGTCTGGAATCCCTGCGTCGTGGCATACCCCTGGCCCGTCTGCTGGGCGGAGAGCGGGAACGGATCGAGGTAGGGGTCTCGATCGGTATCCAGGAGGATCCCGGGGCCCTGGTGGAGAAGGCCCGTGAGCATCTCGCGGAAGGCTACCGCAAGATCAAGATGAAGGTTAAGCCCGGCGCCGACGTCTCGTGGGTCCGGCCGGTCCGGCAGGCCCTCGGGCCCGAGGCCCCGCTGATGGTGGATGCCAACAACGCCTACACGCTGGAGGATGTGGAGGTGCTGCTGGGGCTGGACGACCTGAACCTCCTCATGATCGAACAGCCACTGGCCTGGGACGATATCGTCCAGCACGCCGAACTCCAGCGACGGCTCCGCACCCCCATCTGCCTGGACGAGTCGATCACCGGTCTGGACCGGGCCCGGGACATGGTCGCGTTGGGCAGTGGACGCATCGTCAACATCAAGCCGGGACGGGTCGGTGGTCTCGGCCCCTCGCTGGCCATCCACGACTTCTGCCGTCACCACGACATCCCGGTCTGGTGCGGCGGCATGCTGGAGAGCGGAGTGGGGCGGGCTTACAACGTAGCCCTGGCCTCGCTCCCCGGATTCACCATACCGGGTGACATCTCTCCGAGCCGCCGCTACTGGGACCGGGACATCGTCGATCCGGAGTGGACGATGGGCCCGGAAGGCACCATGGGCGTCCCCCTCGACCGACCCGGCCTCGGCGTGGAGGTGGACCTCGACCGGGTGGAAGCGCTGACCGTTCGTTCCCTCATCCTCTCGACCTGAGGGGCCCGTCGGGTGCGTCCGATATACTGTCGGGTGAACCCGGTCGGTTCCTGATCGTACCAGAGGAAGGAACCGCCCAACCCTTGACGGAGGGAACTCCATGAGTCCCCGTTCGCTGCGAATCGGTGTGGCCGCCCTGGCGGTCGTCTCGTGCTGTCTGGTCGCGACGGTCGCCTCAGCCCAGACCGAAGGGCCGCCCCCCCCTGTTTTCGAGGGGGGACAGCAGTTCACCAACCTGGCCAATATGCCCATCGCCGGACTGCTCGAACGCGGCTTCTACGAGGTCGACCTGCGCATGTATCCGGAGGGAGGACTCTACACCTTCGTGACCATCGGTTTCCTGCGCTCGGTCAACGTCGGTTTCAGTTACGGAGCGGAGAACGTCGTGGGACGGGGCAAGGTGACCTGGAACCCGAATGTGGAGTTCGCCATCAAGGCTCGCATCATCCAGGAGAGCCAGGTCCTGCCGGCGTTCGCCCTCGGCTTCAACAGCCAGGGGTACGGCCCCTGGCTCGAGGACCTGGAACGCTACACGGTCAAGTCACCGGGTTTCTTCCTGGTGGCCAGCAAGAATTACCGTTTCCTGGGCGAGCTCGGACTGCACGGCGGACTCAACAAGAGCCGGGAATGCGGGGACGATGACGACCTCAACCTCTTCCTGGGGCTCGATAAATCGGTTGGACCCGACCTCTACCTCATCGCCGAGTACGACGCTGCGCTCAACGACAACGACCAGGAGGCCCTGGGTTACGGCAACGGCTATCTGAATCTCGGGGTCAAGTGGACGGCCAGCCCTCACCTGCGTCTGGAACTCTTCTTTACCAACCTGATCGACAATGTGCAGGGCGTCGATAAACCGGCCACCGTCGAGGCGATCGCCGGCGAACTCGGCGGGGCGGGTCGCGAGATACGTATCGTCTACGTCGACTGGTTCTGATATCTATAAGTGTCCCGGAGCTCTGACTCGGGACACGCGAGAGGCCCGATCGACGGGGTCGGGGTGATGCGCCCATGGAAACACCGGAGATGGAAGAGCAGGAAATGGACAGGACCATCAACGAGATCGCCCGCCGACGGGGGGAGTTCCGGCCCGAGGCCTACTACTTCACCCTCGACGCCCTCAACCGCGCGGTCGAGGTACTGAGTGTCCGCCGCCACCTGTCCGGGCCTGAACTGCTCGAAGGTGTGATCCGGCTGGCCCACGAGCGTTTTGGGGACGAAGCCCTTATGATGCTGGACGGCTGGGGGGTCAACGCCACCCGTGATATCGGACTCATCGTCGATGATCTCATCAAGGCCGGCATCCTGAGCAGTTCCGAGGACGACCGTCCCGAGGACTTCGAAGGAGTGTTCG
>CAYUVJ010000074.1:0-8850 GCA_964447955.1 uncultured Gemmatimonadota bacterium | reverse complement strand
TGAGAGTATGCCCCTGGACGGATCACGGAGCGGCGGGCCGGAGCCGACCGGACCCGCCGGCACCGGGGCGGCGGCAGCCGCCCGGGCCCGGAACATCGACCACCTGGCCGTGGCGGTGACCACCCTCGACGAGGCGATGCTCCTCTTCAGCCGGCTCCTGGGTGTCGAGCCCGAGTTCGTGCGGGTCAGCGATACCCAGCGGGTCCGGGTGGCCATCTACGACCTGGGCGGGACCAAGCTGGAACTGATGGAGGGGACCGACTCCGAATCGACCGTCGCCCGCTTCGTCCTCAAGAAAGGACCGGGGCTGCACCACGTCTGCTACGCGGTGGACGACCTGAAGGCCGCGCTCGACAGGTTACGGCAGGAAGGGTTTGAGGTCCTGGGGACCGGTGACGACATTGGCATCGAGGGCCAACCGGTGGCCTTTCTGCACCCCCGCTCGACCGGCGGGGTGCTGACCGAGTTCATCCAGGCGGAATCCGCCAGAGACTGATCGTATGTCCGATCCCAAGGAACAGACCCGCAAGTGGGGGTTCGCCACCCTGGTCGTGGATAACACCTTCGCCACCATCGCCGATCTCGAGCAGGGTCTGGAGAGCATATAGTCGTCGTCCCGCCCCCTGGTCCTTCCACCCGCCTCCCGCGGATTGCTGAGGCATGGACACGACTCCGGTCTGGCGCCTGCTCCTGGTCTGGGCGGCCGGGCTGGCCCTAGGTCCCTGGCTGCCGCACCTCGTCCGCCTGGGTCTGCTTCTTGCGGCTCTCCTGGCCCTGAGGCCGGCCCACCATCCCCTTCTGCGGCGGGTCGGGGCTCTCCTGGTGTGGGGTGTTCTGGCCACCCTGGTCGGGGCGCA
Source organism: uncultured Gemmatimonadota bacterium (assembly GCA_964447955.1). GTDB lineage: Bacteria > Blakebacterota > Blakebacteria > Blakebacterales > CAYUVJ01 > CAYUVJ01. The sequence goes on along the minus strand of CAYUVJ010000074.1, from coordinate 7,993 downwards.
TTGTTTCGCCGGCCCGTGGGGGGGGCGGGCATCGGAGCCGCGGGGACTGGGCAACCCCGGCTTCCGGCCTCTGCCGCTGACGGTGGCGGAGCGTTGGGCTCCCGAGGCGGCCGTTCCTGAGCGGGCGGTGGCGCAGGACGGGGAGGCCGGGTTGCGGGCGTTGGAGGAGGCGGTCCTGATGGGCCGCCGGGAGCGTCTCCCCCCCGACTGGCAGGCCGCCTTCCGGGCGGCCGGACTGGCCCATCTGCTCGCGGTCTCAGGTCTCCACCTGGGTGTCCTGGTCGGTCTGCTGGTGGGCCTGCTGCGGTTGCTGCAGTGCCCGAGAAGGCTTACCGCAGGGCTGGGGACCCTCGCTCTGGGGCTTTATGTGTCCGCGGTCGGAGCACCCCCCTCGGCCCTGCGGGCCGGCCTGATGACTGCCTTCGGCCTGCTCTACTGGGGGAGCGGACGCCGAATCGCCCCGGGACGGGTCCTGCCGGCGGCCCTGCTTACGCTGCTGGTGACCGTACCCTCCTTGCTGGCCTCGGCCGCTTTCTGCCTCTCGGCCGGCGCCACCCTGGGGATCACACTGGCCCTGCGGGGATCCGTTCAGCGACGCCAGGCAGGATGGCGGGAGCGGTCCCTGGCCTTCCTGAGGGTCTCGCTGGGGGCTCAGGCCGGTGTGCTCCCCTCCCAGCTCTGGTTCTTCGGGGTCCTCCACCCCTGGGGTCCGCTGGTCAACGTGCTGGCCGTGCCGCTGGCCGGGCTCTGGCTCCCGGCCGTGGTGGTCGCCCGGGCCCTCGGTCCGCTGGGGGGTCTGCCTGCGGCGGTGGCCCGGGCCTGGGCCGACGGTCTGGGGGCCCTGCTCACCCGGGGAGCGGTGCTGGCCTCCGGCCTGCCCGGCGCAGTGGTGCCGGTCCCCGCCTGGGTCTGGCTGCCGGCCGCCCTGGGCCTGCTGGCCTGGGTTCGGGGTGGAGGGAGTCGTATCGTCGCCCTGGTCCTGTTGGCGCTGACCGTGGCCTCGCCCCTCCTCGACGATGGGCGGCCGCGACTGACCTTCCTGGCCGTGGGGCAGGGGGACGCTCTGGTGGTCGAGACCCGCTCCCCGCGAAGGACCCTGGTCTTCGATACCGGCCCGGCCTGGGGGGACTGGGACGCCGGACGGGATGTGATCCTTCCCTACCTGCGTTCCCGGGGGGTGCGTCGGATCGACCTGCTGGTCCTCTCCCATCCCGACGCCGACCACATCGGGGGAGCGGCGGCGCTGCTGCTGCGCCTCCCGACCACTGCGATGGTGACCGGTGACTGGCCGGAGAACATACCGGGAACCCCCGAGCGGATGGAGGCGGCTCGCCGTCGGGCCGGAGTGCCGAGGACTACCCTGCGGGCCGGAGATGTGGTCGGACTGGGTGGGGGGGACTGTCTCGAGGTGCTGGCCGGAGCCGAGCAGGAGGTGGGACCGGCGAGATACGAAAGCGGCTGGAACGACCGGTCCCTGGTCGTCCGGCTGTTGGTCGGGGGGCTGAGCGTGCTGCTCCCCGGGGACCTGGAGCAGAGCGGGGAGGAGCGCCTGCGGCCTCACTGGGGCCGGCTGCGTAGCACGGTGCTGAAGGTCAGCCATCACGGCAGCGGGGGGGCTACCTCGTCCGCCCTGCTGGCCGCAGTAGCACCCCGGCTGGCAGTCGTCTCGGTCGGCCGCTCCAACCGCTACGGGCATCCAGACCCGTCGGTGCTCGATCGGCTGGCGACGACCGGGGTCCGCATCCATCGCACCGACCGGCAAGGGGCGCTCTGGTTGCGGCCAGCCGGCCCGTTCACAGGCTTGGACGGGTCGGTACCTCGACCTATCTTGACGGACCATAAGGGCATCGACGGTTAGCTCGGAAGGATAGGAATATGGACGAGCCGAAGCGGATTCTGAGCGGCATGCAGCCCACCGGGCGACTGCACCTCGGTAACTATGCCGGGGCCCTTGTGAACTGGATCCGCCTGCAGGAGGAGTACCAGCCGTTCTACACCGTCGTGGACTGGCACAGCCTGACGACCACCTACGATGAGACCGAACGCATCCGCGAGGACACCGTCGAGATGTTCTTCGACTGGCTGGCGGCGGGGATCGACCCCCAGCGCTCCACCATCTTCGTCCAGTCGAACGTGCCTGAGCATGCCGAACTCCACCTGCTGCTCTCCATGCTCATCAACATGGGCCGGCTGGAGCGCAACCCGACCTTCAAGGAACGGGTCAAGGACCTCGAACTGCGCGGCGAGGTCTCCTACGGTCATCTCGGCTACCCCGTCCTGCAGGCCGCCGACATCCTCATCTACCGGGCCCACGCCGTGCCGGTGGGGGAGGACCAGATCCCGCACATCGAGCTGACCCGGGAACTGGCACGCAAGTTCAACACCACCTACGGTGAGGTCTTCCCGGAACCCGAGACCCTGTTGACCACCTTCGCCCGGGTCCCGGGGATCGATGGCCGCAAGATGTCCAAGAGCCTGGGCAACCACATCCTGATGAGCGACGAACCCGATCGGATCGCGGCCACCGTCAAGAAAGCCATCACCGACCCGCAGAAGGTCTATCTGAAGGACCCCGGGCGGCCCGAAGTCTGCAACGTCTACGCCTGGCACAAGATCTTCAATCCCGAGGGGGAACCGACCGTGGCCGCCGAATGCCGGTCCGGCGACCGGGGCTGCGTGGTCTGCAAGAAGGAGGCGGCCGCGGCCATCGCCGACCACTTCGCCCCCTTCCGCGAGGAACGCAAACGCCTGGAGGCCGACCGCAGCGGGGTGCTTGAGGTCATACGCGAGGGGACCCGCCGGGCTCGGGACTTCGCCTCCGAGACCATGCGCCGGGTGCGTAAGACCATGAATCTCTTCCGGTTGGAGGCCTGAGGACGGCCATGTCCTACGCGGTCCGTATCGAGGCCTTCGAGGGGCCGCTCGACCTCCTCCTCTTCCTCATTCGGAAGAACGAGATGGAGATCTCCGACATCCCGATCGCCCAGATCACCCAGCAGTATCTGGCCTACCTGGATGTCATGAAGATGCTCGACCTGGAGGTGGCCGGCGATTTCCTGGTCGTGGCCGCCACCCTGATGCAGATCAAGGCCCGGATGCTCCTGCCGACCCCGACCGGGTTCGAGGAGGAGGACCCCCGGGCCGAACTGGTCCAGCAGCTCGAGGAGTACCGTCTCTTCAAGCAGGCGGCGCAGGAACTGGCCGAGCGGGAATCGACCTACATACACTACTTTCTGCGGGAGGCCGGGCCCGGTCCAGTCGAACTCCCCGAGGAGGACGCCGAGGGGATGCTGGACGTCTCTCTCTTCGACCTCCTGCAGGCGTTCCAGGACGCCCTGGAGCGTATCCGGGAGGAGGGGCGCTACCAGGTCACCGGCCCCGAGGTAAAGCTCACCGACCAGATCGAGTTCCTGCGGAGCCTGCTGGCCGGTTCGAAACGCATCGACCTCTTCGAAGTGCTGGTGAAGATGGACCACCGCATGGCCATGGTGGTCACCCTGGTGGCCGTGCTTGAACTCGCCCGACTGGGGGAACTCAGCGTGGAACAGCCCGAACCCTACGGTCCGATCCATCTGGTGCGCCGCACCCCGCCCGTCGCCCTGGTCCCGGGGACCCTCCGTTGAGCGCCGAGACCTCCGTCATGGTCCGGCGTGCCCTCGAGGTCATCCTCTTCGCCGCCACAGAACCGATCTCGGCCTACCAGATTGCCCAGCTGTTGACCGATCGGGGTTTCGAGGCCGAGGAGGGCGCCTTCACCCCCGGGCGGGTGGAGAAACTCATCGAACAGCTGGTGCTCGACTGGGAGGCCGAGGAACGGCCGCTCACCGTGCTCCGCATCGCCGGCGGCTACCAGATGGCCACCCGCCCCGAATGGGCCGACCTGGTGGCCAAGTTGATGGATGACAAGCGCAGCCAGCGTCTCTCCCGGGCCGCCCTGGAGACCCTGGCCATCGTGGCCTACAAGCAGCCGGTCATCCGACCCGACATCGACGCCATCCGGGGGGTCAACTCCGACAGTTCACTCAAGACCCTGCTCGAGAAGGGGCTGGTGACCATCGCCGGACGGGACGAGGGTCCCGGTCGGCCGCTGCTTTACAAGACCACCCCCGAGTTCCTCAAGTATTTCGGCCTGAACAGTCTGGCCGACCTGCCCGAACCGGGCGAGCTGGCCGCCCTGCTGGGCCCGCTCACCACCCAGCCGGCCGAAGGTGCCGCCACGGCCGAGGGCGACCCGGCGGCCGCGGCGACCGGCGGGGAACCCCTCCCCCAACTCGGGCTGGAAGGGTCCGCAACCGCACCGGAGGACGGGCCCGGGGAGATGGAGACCGCAGAGGTCCGGGGGGATGATTTCGGGCCGGACGAGGAGCCCTCGCAGGAAACGTGGGCAGCATCCCCGGAGGATGAGAGCGAGGACGCCGACGAAGGAGGGCGGTCGGACGCCGGTGCGTCTTAACAAGTATCTTGCTCACGCCGGAGTGGCCTCGCGCAGGGCCTGTGACCGGCTCATCACCGAGGGAGAGGTGACGGTGGACGGCCAGACCGTCACCAAACCCTGGTTCGAGGTCGATCCTGCCCGTCACCGGGTGACGGTGGGGGGGAAAGCGATTGAGCCCCCCGAGCCCCCCACCTATCTTTTCCTGAACAAGCCGCAGGGTGTGCTGAGCACGGTCCGTGACCCTTTCGGGCGGCCGACCGTTACCGGACTGCTGGGGGAGGGGACACGGGGGCGGCGACTCTACCCGGTCGGACGGCTCGATGCCGACACCACCGGGGCACTCTTGCTGACCGACGACGGAGAACTGGCCTTCCGCCTCACACACCCCCGATACGAGACCCGGAAGGTCTACCGGGTCGACCTCGACCGACCCGTCTCCGATGCCGACCTGGCGCGGATCGCCGCCGGTCTGGTCCTGGAGGACGGCCCGGCCCGGCCCGACGAGACCCGTCGTCTCGGCCCCGACCGGATCGAGCTGGTCCTGCACGAGGGCCGCAAGCGCATCGTCAAGAGATTGGTCGCGGCCGCCGGCTACCGGGTTCGCGCCCTGCACCGCAGCCGCTTCGCCGAACTGACGGCCGACACGCTCTCGCCGGGAACCTGGCGTGCGCTCGACCCGGAAGAGGTGGCCGCCCTGCAGCGGTTGGTGGGACTCGAACCCGTCGGCTGAACCGGACGGGACCCGAAAGGAACACAGCATGGACATCCAGGGACGTCGCATCCTCGTGCTGGGCGGTTTTGGTATGGTCGGCATGGCCGTATGCCGGGAACTGCTCGAGCGCCGGCCGGCCCACCTGGTGGTCTCCTCGCTCTTCGAGCATGAGGCCCGGGGGGCGGTGGAGACCCTGACCCGGCTCCATCCCGAAGCCTCGCTCGAGGCGGCCTGGGGCAACATCTTCGTCCGTCAGCCGCTCAAGGACCTCTCCCGGGAGGCCATCCTGCGCACGCCCGCGCATCTCCAGGAGATGCTGACCGATGTCTATGGAGACCTCGACGAGGGGATTCTGCAGGAGCAGACTCTCTATCGGCTGGTGGCCGAGGTCCGGCCCGACGTGGTCATCGACTGCGTCAACACCGCCACCGCTCTGGCCTACCAGAACATCTACGCCAGCAGCCGCGAGGTGCTGGGGGCCCTCGAAGGTGACGACACCGCACACCTGAAGGACGCGGTGGCCCGGCTGGTCGCTTCCCAGTACACCCCCCAGCTCATCCGGCACGTCCAGATCCTCTACGCCGCCCTGCGCGATTCCGGCTGTGGCATGTACGTGAAGGTGGGCACCAGCGGCACCGGCGGGATGGGCCTCAACATCCCCTACACCCATTCCGAGGAACGTCCCTCGCGGGTCCTGCTGAGTAAGACCGCCATGGCCGGAGCCCACAGCCTGCTGCTCTTCCTCATGGGCCGCACGCCGGACGCGCCCATCACCAAAGAGATCAAGCCCTCAGCCGCCATCGCCTGGAAGGGCATCGGTCGCGGGCCCATCCGCAAGGGGGGACGGCCGATCCCGCTCTGGGACATCCCGCTCGAGCAGGCCGCAGCCCCGGAGGGGGAGATCACCCGCCAGCTTTCCGAAGAGGGGTTCGAGCAGCTCGACGGTGACCGAGTGCTTGAGTCGGTCTTCATCGACACCGGGGAGAACGGACTCTTCGCGGCCGGCGAGTTCGCCGTGATCTCCAGCATCGGCCAGATGGAGTTCGTCACTCCCGAGGAGATCGCCACCGCGATCATCCGGGAGATCGCCGGGGCCAACACCGGTCTGGACATCGTCTCGGCCCTTGACATGGCGGTGCTGGGCCCGACCTACCGGGCCGGCGCCATGCGGGCGGCTGCCCTGGAGCGTCTGCACGCCCTGGAGGAGGAGGTGGGGACCCGTTCGGTGGCCTTCGAACTGCTGGGGCCGCCCCGCCTGAGCAAACTGCTCTTCGAGGCCGAACTGCTCCGCCGGACCGCCGGTTCGCTCTCCGGAGTGGCCGGGGCCAACCCGGAGACGCTGGCCGGTGCCTGTCGCGATCAGTTGGAGAGAGACCCGGAACTGCGGGCCCAGATGCTCTCCATCGGCATCCCGGTCCTGCTCCCCGACGGGCGTCTGCTGCGAGGCCCGTCGGTCAAGATCCCGCCCGACCGCGGGCTGGCGGCCGAGCCGGTCAGTCCGGAACGCCTGGAGGTTTGGGCCGACGCCGGCTGGGTCGACCTGCGTCCGTCCGGCCTGGACCGCTGGTGCGGCCGGGCCCGGACCATCCTGGAGGGGCTGGAAGCCGTCCCGGAGGACGAGACGAGCAGCCGTCACCACCACGACCGGTCCTACTGGCGGCCCGAGGGGCCGCTGGACATCGGCAAGGCGGTGGCATGGGTGTTCATCCACGAGGACCGGGGGGAGCGGATGAAGTGAGCCGTCCCCGCGGACTGGTCATCGCCATCGACGGCACCTCGGGGTCGGGGAAGAGCACCACCGCCCGCCTGCTGGCCGAACGGCTGGGCTACCTCTACCTGGACACCGGGGCCATGTACCGGGCCGTCACCCTGAAGATCCTGAGGGCCGGGATCGACCCGGCCGACCCGGTGGCGGTGGCCCGGGTGGCCGACGGGGCCGACATCCGCCTGGAACCGCGGCCTAAGGGGGTGCGCGTCCTGCTTGACGGCGAGGACGTTTCTGACGACATTCGTACCTCCGAGGTCACCCGCCATGTCTCCGTGGTCTCCGAGGTTCCTGGTGTCCGGGAAGTGCTCGTCGCTGCCCAGCGTGCCATGGGCCGTGAGGGAGGTGTCGTCCTGGAGGGACGCGACATCGGCACTGTCGTGTTCCCGGACGCGGGACTGAAGGTGTGGATGGAGGCCGATCTGGCCGTGAGGGCCCGGCGCCGCCGGTTGGAGATGGTCGAGCGGGGCGGGGCGGCCAGCGAGGACGAGGTGGCGAGCGACCTGGCGCGCCGCGACGCCCACGACTCGGGACGGGAACACTCCCCCCTGAGCCGGGCGGCTGATGCGGTCGGGGTCGATACCACGGGACTGAATATCGACGAGCAGGTGGGTGTGATCGAAGCGCTCGCGCGCGAGCGCCTGACAACGTAAACGCATAACCGGACCCTGAACCCGCCGCGGCCCCTTCTCACGGCTGACGGCGCACTGACGTCCAGGAGGACCCTTTCCCATGTCGGAGACCAACAACACCGCGCCGGACGAAGCGCAGATGGACGAGACCGTCGAAGCCGGCCGGTTCCTCTCGATCGAGGAACTCGAGGCTCCCGAATACTCCGAGGAGCAGTACGAGGAGATGATGGCGCTCTACGACGAGACCCTCGCCGAGATCGACGAGGGGCAGATCGTGTCGGGCATCGTGCTGGCCATCGAGGACCGGGAGGTCCTCGTCGATGTGGGATTCAAGAGCGAAGGGTCCATCCCGGTCGACGAGTTCGGCGGGCCCGAGAATGTGACCATCGGCGAGAGTGTCGATGTCTTCCTGGAATCGATCGAGAACCAGGACGGCCAGATCGTGCTGA
>CAYUVJ010000073.1:0-8857 GCA_964447955.1 uncultured Gemmatimonadota bacterium | reverse complement strand
CTGGCTCTACACCCTCCAGGTGGCGGTCGAGGACTGCACCGGCTGCGGGGTGTGCATCGACGTCTGCCCGGTCAAGAACAAGCAGGAGACCAAGCTCAAGGCCATCAACATGGGTGAGCAGATGCCCATCCGGAAGGCCGAGCACGAGAACTGGGAGCACTTCCTCTCGATCCCCGATTACGACCGCACCCAGCTCAAGGTCAACGTCATCAAGGAGAGCCAGCTGCTGCGCCCGCTCTTCGAGTTCTCGGGCGCCTGCGCCGGCTGCGGGGAGACCCCTTACGTGAAACTGGCCAGCCAGCTCTTCGGCGACCGCATGCTGGTCGCCAACGCCACCGGCTGTTCCAGCATCTACGGCGCGAACCTGCCGACCACCCCGTGGGCGGTGGCCGCCGACGGCCGGGGCCCCGCCTGGAACAACTCGCTGTTCGAGGACAACGCCGAGTTCGGGCTGGGGATGCGGCTGGCCGTGGACAAGCAGACCGAGTTCGCCCACGAGCTGGTCCAGCGACTGGCCGGCACCCTGGGGGATGAGCTGGTCAAGGGGCTGCTGGAGGCCGACCAGACCACCGAGGCGGGGATCAACGAACAGCGCGCCCGGGTGCTCAAGGTCCGCGAGAAGCTGGCCAAGAGCAAGGAGCCCGATGCCCAGCGGCTGCTGGCCATCGCCGACGACCTGGTCCGCCGCTCGGTCTGGATCATGGGTGGCGACGGGTGGGCCTACGACATCGGCTACGGGGGTCTCGACCACGTGCTGGCCACCGGCCGCGACGTCAACGTGCTGGTGCTCGACACCGAGGTCTACTCCAACACCGGCGGCCAGGCCTCGAAGGCGACCCCGCGAGCGGCGGTGGCCAAGTTCGCGGCCGCCGGCAAGGGGGTGGCCAAGAAGGACCTGGGCATGCTGGCGATGATCTACGGGAACATCTACGTCGCCCAGGTGGCTATGGGAGCCAACGACCTGCAGTGTCTCAAGGCCTTCCTGGAGGCCGAGGCCTACCCCGGCGCCTCGCTCATCATCGCTTACAGCCAGTGCATCGCGCACGGCATCACCATGCGCACCGGGATGACCCACCAGAAGGACGCGGTCAACTCGGGCCACTGGCCGCTCTACCGCTACAACCCGCTGCTGGCGCTCGAGGACAAGAACCCCCTCATCCTGGACTCCAAGGCGCCGAGTATCCCGATCAAGGACTACGTTTACCAAGAGACCCGGTACAAGATGCTCACCAAGAGCAAGCCGGAGCGGGCCCAGCAGCTGCTGAGGGAAGCCCAGGAGGACGTGCAACGCCGCTGGGCGAAACTGTCCGAGATGGCCGCGGCCGCCCCCAGCGGCGGCGCCAAGAACGCCTGAGCGTCAGGCCCGACTGTCTGGAAGGAGACACGGGATGGATCTGCGAACGACGTATATGGGGCTGGAGCTGCGCAACCCGCTGGTCCCCTCCTCGTCCCCCCTGACCCAGTACGTGGACAAGTGCCGGCAGCTCGAGGACGCCGGCGCGGCGGCGGTGGTGGTGCACTCCCTGTTCGAGGAGCAGCTCACCCACGAGAGCCTGGAGCTCTCCTACCACCTTACCCACGGCACCGAGTCCTTCGCCGAGGCGATGACCTACTTCCCCGATCTGAACAGTGACGAATATCTGGGTCCGGAGGAGTACCTGAAGCACATCCGATCCCTGAAGGAGGCTCTGGAGATCCCGGTCTTCGGCAGCCTCAACGGGGTGACCCCCAGCGGCTGGGTCGAGTATGCGAAGATGATCGAGGAGGCCGGAGCCGACGGGCTCGAGCTGAACGTCTACTACGTGGCCACCGACCTGCAGCTCCCCTCGCTCGAGGTGGAGCAGCTCTACCTGGACATCCTGGCCGAGACCAAGAAGCAGGTGAAGATCCCCATCGCCATGAAGCTGAGCCCCTACTTCAGCAGCATGGCCGACATGGCCCGGCGTCTGGACGAGGGGGGCGCCGACGCCCTGGTCCTCTTCAACCGCTTCTACCAGCCCAACATCGACCTCGATGAGCTGGAGGTGCGGCCCGACCTGGTGCTGAGCACCCCGTCGGAGAGCCGGCTCCCCCTGCGCTGGATCGCCATCCTGTTCGGGCACATCAACGCCAGCCTGGGAGCGACCACCGGTGTCCACACCCACCTCGACGTCCTGCGGATGCTCATGGCCGGGGCCGACGTGACCATGATGGCCTCCGCACTGCTCCTCAACGGGGTGCGGCACCTGAGCACCGTGCTGAGCGACCTGCAGGACTGGATGGTGGAGAAGGAGTACACCTCGGTCGAGCAGTTGAAGGGGAGCATGAGCCAGAAGTCGGTGGCCAACCCGGCCGCCTTCGAGCGGGCCAACTACATCAAGACGCTCCATTCCTGGAAGTAGGTGCGGCGGCAGACATCGCCGCCCGGGGGCAGGTGCGGCGGCGGACATCGCCGCCCGGGGGCAGGTGCGGCGGTGCCGGTATCCGGAGCTGCCGGTAGGGGGTCACGCGAGAGCGTATGAAGGGGCCGTTTCCGGCCCCTTCCCATTTCCGGCCGAAGCCGGCCGATCAGAGGACTTGAACTTGTCGGAAACCGGGAGGAGAATCCGGTGAGGAGGTCGATCCAACCTCCGCAACCAACACTCACGCAAGGTGTAAAATTGAGGCCCCACTCAGCTTACGGGCGGTGGGGCTTCGTTTTTCGGCCGGCGGTTTGACGTGGCCGTCGCCTGGGAGGTCCCGCCATGCGCGCTGTCCAGCTTTCCCAGCAAGCCCCCATCGAACAGGCCCCCCTGAAAGCGACCGAACGCGAGGTCCCCGAGCCCGGCCCCGGACGGGTCCGGGTGAAGGTGGCCGCCTGCGGCCTCTGCCACACCGATCTGCACACCGTAGAGGGGGACCTCCCCCTGCACACCAGCCCCATCATCCCCGGCCACCAGGTGGTGGGGACCGTCGAGGCGCTGGGCGAGGGCGTCACTTCACTGAAGAAGGGTGACCGGGTCGGGATGGCCTGGCTGCATGAGGCCTGCGGCACCTGCCGTTTCTGCCGCAGCGGGCAGGAGAACCTGTGCGAGCACGCCCGCTTCACCGGCTGGGACGCCGACGGCGGCTACGCCGAGTACACCACCGTGGGGGCCGACTGGGTCTACCGGGTCCCCGAGGGGATCGGGGACGTGGAGGCCACCCCCCTGCTGTGCGGCGGCATCATCGGCTACCGGGCCTTCCGGCTCTCGGGCGCCCGGGAAGGCTCCCGCCTGGGCCTCTTCGGGTTCGGCAACTCGGCCCATATCACCATCCAGATCGCCCGCCACCTGGGCATCGAGGTCTACGTCTACAGCCGGAGTGCCAACCACCGAAGGCACGCCGAAGAGCTGGGCGCCGCCTGGGTGGGAGAGGCCGGCCAGAAGGCCCCCCACCCGCTGGATTCGGCCATCATGTTCGCTCCGGCCGGCCCGATGGTGCTCCCCGCCCTCGAAGCCCTCGACAAGGGGGGCGTGCTGGCCCTGGCCGGCATCCACATGACGCCTATCCCCGAGCTGGAATACGAGCGGCACCTCTATCACGAGAAGGTCCTTCGGAGTGTGGCCAACAGCACCCGCCAGGACGGCCACGGCCTGATGGAACTGGCCGCCGCGGCCAAAGTGGTCACCACCACGACCGTCTTCCCCCTGGAAGAGGCCAACGAGGCCCTGCGGCAGATGAAGGAGAGTGAACTCGACGGCGATGCGGTGCTGGTGCCGTAACGGCACCGACGTTTACACCTATTGTCCAAAATGTCTGCGGTTGTTTTTGACAACCGCCGAAAATGTCCGTATCCTGACGCCATGAACCTGATTCGCTATCTGCTCCCTCAGATCCAGCGGGACCTGACCAGGAAGATGGTGTTCGTCAGCGGCCCCCGGCAGGTAGGCAAGACCACCCTGGCGCTCACCCTGCCCGGCGGACCCGACGGTTACCTGAACTGGGACATCGCCGAGCACCGGCAGCGGATCCTGCGACGGGAACTCCCGCCGGGGGACCTCTGGGTGTTCGATGAGATCCATAAGTACCGGGGCTGGCGCAACTGGTTGAAGGGGGTTTTCGACGGCCGGCCGGAGGGTCAGCGGATCCTGGTCACCGGCTCGGCCCGGCTCGACTTCTACCGCTATTCAGGGGATTCTCTCCAGGGCCGCTACCACCTGCTCCGTCTGCATCCGCTCTCGGTGGCCGAACTGGGCATCGAGCGGACCGGGGATCTGCACGACCTGCTCCGGCTCGGCGGATTCCCCGAACCGTTCTTCAGCGGTTCGGAGGTGGAGGCCCGGCGCTGGTCGCGGGAATACCGGAACTTGCTCGTTCGGGAGGAACTCACCAGCCTGGAGCGGGTGGACGACCTCGGCCGTTTCGAGCATCTGATGCTCAGCCTGCCCGATCGGGTCGGTTCGCTCCTCTCGGTCAACGCCCTCCGCGAGGACCTGGAAGTCAGTCACAAGACGGTGGAGCGGTGGATCAAGATCCTGGAGCGGCTCTACGCCCTCTTCCGTCTGCCTCCTTTCGGCGCCCCCCGCATCCGGGCGATCCGGAAAGCGCAGAAGCACTACCACTTCGACTGGAGCCTGGTGGAGAAGGACCCGGCCCGCTTCGAGAACCTGGTCGCTTCCCACCTGCTCAAGTGGGTGCACTATCGGCAGGACACGGAAGGTCTCGACCTGGAATTGCGCTACTTCCGGGATACCGACGGGCGGGAGGTCGACTTCGTGGTCACCGAGAAGCGCGTGCCAAGGCTCCTGGTGGAGTGCAAGTGGGCCGACGAGCCCCCGGAGACCGGGCTGAGGTACCTCAAGAAGCGGTTCCCGGAGGCCGACGCCTGGCAGGTCTCGGCCGCCGGCACCCGGGACTACCAGACGCCGGAGGGTATCCGCGTCGCGCCGGCCATAGAACTGCTGAAGACCCTGGTCTGAGTAGCCTCCCGGCGCCGGTGCACACGCATCCGGGCGACGCCCCCCTGCAGTTCTTCGTCCCGGGCCAGGAGACGGGAGGATCCCGACGGTCAGACCATCGAGGACCCGTGCCCTGCACGGTGATGATCCACTCCCTGCCCCGGCTGGACATCCTCTTCCGCTTCCTGGTATCGATGGGAGCACGATCGGACGGCAAGGAGCCGTCCCTGAGACCCCTGGTCGCAGGAGCGTGTGATGTCCAGGTCATGGACCGAGGATGCACCCGGACCGCTTAGAGGGGGATCCGCCCGCTTCCTGGGCCTGACGATCGGGATCGTGGCGGTCATCGCCCTCCTCTGGGCCGTCCGTGGACGCCTTCCGCGACCGCGGGCACCGGAACCGTCCGGAGGCCCCACGGCGGCGCTCGGGAGCACGGCCCCGCCCTCCGCGACCCGCACCTGGGAGGTCATGGGCACGACCGCCGGCATCGACCTCTGGGACGACCCGCCCGATCCGGTGGACATCCTGGCCCGACGGGTGGAAGAGGTGACCCGATCGGTCGAAGCCGCCCTGAGCACCTACCTTCCCGCCAGCGACATCAGCCTCGTCAACAGGCGGGCCGGCGCCCCTGAGCCGGTCCCGGTCGGGGAGCATGCCCTCCGGGCGGTCGGACTGGCCCAGGATATCGGGAAGGCCAGTGGGGGGCTCTTCGACATCACGGTCGCCCCCCTGGTAAGCCTCTGGGGATTCGACCTGCCCTGGCAGGGACAGCCGGTCATCCCGCCCGAGGATGCCCGCATCGAAGCGACCCTGCCGCTGGTGGACCTCGCCGCCGTGCATCTCGATGCGGCCGCCGGCACCCTGCGATTGAGCCTTCCCGGCATGCAGCTCGACCTGGGCGGGATCGGCAAGGGTTACGCCCTCGACCGGGCGGCCGAGGCCCTGGCCGTACAGGGCTCCCACTCGGCCCTGCTGCGGCTCGGGGGACAGGTGCTGACGGTAGGGCCACCCCCCGACGGCACCTCCTGGCGGCTGGGGGTCTCCGATCCCCGGGACCCCGACCGCATACGGGGGGTCATCACGATCGAGGAGGGTTCGCTGGCCACTTCGGGAGACTACGAGCGCTTCATCCTCTGGCAGGGGGAGCGCTACAGTCACGTACTCGACCCGCGGACCGGCCGGCCGGTCCGCGGAACAGCCTCGGTCACCGTCTGGGCTCGACGAGCCGCGGACGCGGATGCCTGGTCGACCGCCCTGATGGTCGCCGGGCCCGACGAAGGCACCCGCCTGCTGAGCCGTCAGCCGGGACTAGGCGCGCTCTGGATCATCGATCCGGGGGACGGAGAGCTCACCCCGGCGCATTTCCGCACCGCCGGCACCCTCACCGGCCGCTTCGAACTCATTCCCTGACATTCCATGGTGACGACCCGCGACCCCTCCCCTGTATCCTGAACAGAACGATCCGCCGAGCCCGCCCCTTCGGCCTTCGCCCCGATCCCCTACCGGGAGAGGTCATCGATGCCTGAACTCATCATCGGCGCAGTCGCGGCCCTGGCCGCCACCGGCCTCGTACGGTATGCCCGATCGCACTCCCTGGAGATAGCCGGGTGGCAGTGGCTGCTGACCGCCCTGGGCTTCCTGTACGCCATGTTCATCCTCGAAGTGATCGTGGCCTTCCTGCGCGAAGGCACCCCCAAAGGGGCGGTCGTGATGGGGACCCTGTTGGGTTTCATCGCGGTCGTCTGGGGCGTGCTGCTGGCCCGTTTCGTCTTCCGGGGCCCGGCCCGTCCGATATCATCCCCGCCCGAGACCGGAGGTGGCGTATGAGCCCGACCGATGCGGATCCCGCGCGCGGCGGGCTGGACCGCCGGGCGTTCCTGGGCCTGGTCGGGACCGGCTCGGCCATCCTGGGGGCCGGTATCGCCCTGCCCCGGGTGGTGGCCGCCACCGAGCGGGGTTACCTGGTGGAGTCGGAATCCGAGTACGGGGCGTTCCAGGTGGAACAGCTCACCGGGGGGCGTCGCCCCTATGACATCGATCCGGACGTCCTGGAACCGATGAGCGAGAAGTTCACCATCTTCAGCCGCAACGGCTGGGACCCGGTGCGCCTGGAGTCACTGCGCCGGCAGTTGGATGTGACGCGAGCCAACCTCGTCGAGGAGCGGGGACTCCGCCCCGACCAGACCCGGCTGGACTACGCGCTGATGGCCGCCGCCTGGCGGCATGCCGGCGGGGACAGCTACGGCTGGGAGGGGGTGAGCGGTCAGGTCCGGGGAGCCGGATTGGACCGGATGGGACCGTGGGACCCGGCCGAGCTGGACATGGACTGGGCCGATGCCACCCGGGCGGTCAAGCACGCCGCCCTCTTCTATGGGGCATCGCTGGCCGGTGTCGCCGAACTCGACCGGAGATGACTCTACGCCGACCACTTCGCACCCAGCCGCGAGGACCGCCAGCGTACGATCCCCGTCCTGGCCGAGGGGGACCGCTACGGTCAAACGGCCGAGACCTGGTATATCCCCGAGAGCATGGACCGGGTCGTGGCCCTGGCCTTCGAAGAGAACTACTGGGGCATCGCCAACTCACCGGGCCGGCTGGCCTCGGCCGCGACCGGGGACGGCTACTCCCGGATGGCCATCACCTCCTCGACCCTGGCCGATTTCATCCGGGCGCTCGGTTACCGGGCCCTGCCCGCCGGCAACGGGATCGGGCTCAGCATCCCCATCGCCATCGATGCCGGGCTCGGCCAGCTCGGCCGCAACGGACTGCTGATCACCCCCAAGTACGGACCCCGGGTCCGGCTGGCCAAGGTGATCACCGACATGCCGCTGATCCCCGACGCGCCCATCGACTTCGGGGTGACGGAGTTCTGCGAGGTCTGCATGCTCTGTGCCCGTGAATGTCCCAGCGAGTCGATCAGCCTGGGTCCCCGGACGGTGGAAGGGCGGTCACCCTCCAACAACCCGGGGGTCCTGAAGTGGCATGCCCGGCATGAAGGCTGCTACGACTTCAACGGCTTCAGCTGTTCCAACTGCAAACGGGTATGCCCGTTCAACAAGCCGAACAACTCCTGGCTTCACCGGATGATCCGCCGGATCATCGACGGGCGGATCAAGGGCCTGGACGATGTGATGGTCGGACTGGACCAGGCCAGCGGCTATGGACGACAGGTACCCGACCGCGAGTTCTGGAAGATGGAAGGCTCGACCTGCATCACTGCCCGGGAAAGGATGTGACCCCGGGCGGGACCAAAAGAAAAGGAACCGACCGATGGGAGACTCCAAGCAGCTCTTCAACATGGATCGCCGTCAGTTCCTGAAGGTGGGCGGAGCCACCGGTGCAGCCGTGGGCGGGGCCGGGCTGGGCCTGTTCGGTTTCGCCGCCGGGCGGGATCCCGACACCTACCTGGGATGGCAGACCTACGAGGGCGTGAACCAGTACTTCGATCGGAGACCTTTCGAGGTCGATCGCCCCACCTACGAGCAGGTCGGACCCGCCAGCCGGCCCGACCCTCGGGTCACCCAGATCTTCGAACGCCGGGGCCGTTTCATGATGCAGTACCGGCGGGGACGCCAGCAGGGTCTCGAAGGACCCGGGATGTTCGAGGAACCCCTCCGTTCCTACTACGAAGCCCACCCGGAGGACCTGGCGCTCGACATCCTGAACGTGGAGGAGATCTCTCCCCAGCAGAGGGCCGACACCCGGATCCACAGCACCCCCTTCCTGCTCGCCGAGGCCTGGTCGAACGCCATGGGAGCGGTTGGACCGAGCGGGCCCCAGGGACCGCCCGAGGTGGACGATTTCCCGCGACGGCGGCGGATGCCGACGAGGACCGCTGTCAGCGGGGATCCGGCCCCGATCCAGCCGGTCCGGGACGCCGACGGCCGGATCGTCTTCAAGGACCCGGCCGCGACCGCCCGGCTGATCAAGA
The DNA here is from genome assembly GCA_964447955.1 of uncultured Gemmatimonadota bacterium. Lineage (GTDB taxonomy): Bacteria > Blakebacterota > Blakebacteria > Blakebacterales > CAYUVJ01 > CAYUVJ01. Next base: position 28 of record CAYUVJ010000073.1, on the reverse strand, counting down.
AGATCGCGCACGAACTGGGTTCCACCCT
>CAYUVJ010000072.1:7756-8980 GCA_964447955.1 uncultured Gemmatimonadota bacterium | reverse complement strand
TAAGCGCCCACCCCTAGGCCCTTACCACCCTGGGCCTGTCGGGCTCAAGGTCGTATGCGCGGGCCAGTGACGTCAAGGCCTCAGCGTGGGCCCCGATCCGTTCCAGTACGACCCCCAGCAGGAAGTGATACGCCGCTTCGAGCGGATTGATGCGCAGAGCCTGCCGCAGAGAGCGGATGGCCGTCCAGTAGTCGCCCAGGCAGAGCGAGAGTTCTCCGATGCCCCAGTGGGCGTACTCGGCGGCCAGCTCGTCCTCCTCGCCCGCCAGCAGGAGGACACGCCGGTAGAGGTCGAGCGCCTGGTCGTAGCGCCGGGCCTCCACCTGGTCGTTGGCTTCCTGGAAGAGCTGCTGCAGTCGCTTGCGTTCGATCATCCCGGCTCCGTCCGTCGAGGTACCTCTCACGACATGTCGGGCGATGACGCCGACGAGGCCTCTGGGCGGAGTATGTCCATGCCCTCCGACAGGGCGGTCAGGTCAGGACAGCGGGGACGTTCAGGCCAGCACGATATCGCAGGGCAGGGTGCTCCACTGGCTCAGTTCGGCCAGCCGGCGGCGCACCTTCTGGACGGTCTCGGGACCGGCCAGCAGCTCGCAGCGCACCGGGTAGCGTTCGGAGTCGGAGGGCTCGCGCACCAGCAGGAACGACCAGGTCGGGGCCCCGGATGCCTCACCGGAGAGGCGCATGGGGGTCACCACCACCTGCCGCAGGGGCTCGTCCAGGTGGTCGGCGATCCCCTCGGCGTACTCCAGCAGTTCACTGCCGCTGATGTCGGCGGCGATGATGCGGTCGGAGTAGGTGGGGACCAGCGGGCGGCCGTTGGGCACGTTACCGTAGACTTCACGGATCCCCTCGGGCGACTGCCGGAGCATGCTGAGGGTCTCCTCGCTGGGGGAGGGGATGCGGACCACGACCTCCTCGCCGGCCTCCTCGGGCAGGGAGGTGGCCAGGGTCAGCAGGGAAGCGATGAGCACATCCGGCGGCACGTCCACCTCGGCTGGGGCCAGCCGGGTGCCGGTCGTCGGGATCTGCCACCGCCCGGGCACCCAGCGCCCGAACAGGGGGGTCACCCATACCCCCAGCCGGCTGGACAGCCGTTCGAAGAAGGGGGTGAAGACCGGGGTGAAGTTCTTGGCGAACCAGAGCTTGCCGGCGAGGATCCCGCCGAAGAGCATGACCCAGGGCAGCACGATCACCGCCAGCAGGGGCTCCAGAAGGAAGCGGC